>NZ_JBFUKF010000071.1:0-18257 GCF_056400985.1 Mucilaginibacter sp. P4_G9
GTCGGTATTCAACTCTTGGGGGAACTTCCGCGTACGACTTCTTAGCAACAAATTCATTTGCCACCAAGACGTTCAATTCGTGAATTAGCACCTTCTCACTGATTCCAGGAATACATCTTTTTAACTCGCCGTACCTGATAGTCCTTTCATTTATCTGGAACAGTATTAACAACGTCCATTTGCCACCCAACAATACTAAAGATTTTCTAACCGGGCAGTTTATATCCGACTGCATGATTATTTTTGGAGTTTCTTCCATTTGATTATCAATATATCTAACCTATAGGTAAGTACCTTACCGGTAAGTAAGTACTTGTGCAAAAGTAAGATATCACATTACTTTGCAAAGTAAACATTAAAAAAAATCAAATATTATGATGCCAAAGGAAATAATTTCAGCTTATTTGGAGGCCTTAGGAAAAGGCGATGTAGGCCTTGCCTTTTCATTCTTTAGTCCCAACGCACAATGGCATCAACCAGGATCCCACAAATTTTCAGGAGTAAAATCAGGAATCGAGGCGATCGGAAAAATGCTCGGTGGTATGATGGAAGCAACCCAGGGAACTTTTGAATTGAAGCCATACGGCAATTTAATGGTCAACGGCAATATGGCCGCACTGCCAGTTCGCTTCAGCGGTACAATTGAGGACCGGAACATCGATATGACAGGAATAGACCTTTTTGAAGTAAATAAAGGGAAGATAACAGGTGTATGGTTGTTTTCTGATGACCAGGAGCTGGAAGATAACTTTTGGGGGAAATAATTTTTTCCATGTATTCAATAATGATGGATTTTTAAGATAAAGAACATTCAAAAGGATGCTCTTTATCTTTGAAAAAAACTACGCAGGTATTTCATTGCAGGCTGAGTACCATTCTTTCCAGTCCACGAGACACTTTCTCCTATTTGAATAATTACGGTACTTACAATTATCGATACCTACACTCAGGATTAAATTATCTCAATTCAATAGTATAAGTGTAGCCTTAAACTTCTTCGCCTAACTAGCAAAAAACACACATTAAATCTCTTTTAGTACCTATTTAAATGAAAAAATTACTACTTGTAATCATTGCATTGTTTACGCTGCATTATTTTGCAGATGCACAGAACGTACAATCATCAGCCGTCATCAAAAAGCATGATCAATCAGCTCCCGGCTCCTTAAAATGGCGGGCGGATCACTATATTGTAAATAGAGATTCGGCATTTACTGAACCAAGAGTAGCTATAAAAAAGCTGATGGGAGGCAATAGAAGGTTTGTCGAAAACAAATCCATCCGCCCGAGGCAGGATGCTGAAACCATTAAAAAATTAGGCTTTGGTCAAAAACCTTTTGCAACCATTGTAAGCTGTTCTGATTCACGCGTGCCAAATGAAATTGTATTTGACCAGGGTGTAGGTGATTTATTTATTATCAGAACGGCGGGGCAAGTATCATCGGCAGCCTCTTATGGAAGTATGGAGTATGCGGTAATAAAATTATACACCAGGTTAATTGTTGTTTTAGGACATACTGAGTGTGGAGCTGTGGCGGCTGCAGTGCAAAGACCAGAAGATGTTCCCGGCCACATAGTTACTTTAATAAATGAAATTAAACCTGCTGTAGCCAAGATTGCACACATGCCAGGTGATCCAGTGAATAATGCCGTAAGACAAAATGTAATTGATCAGGTAAATACCCTCAGGAATTTAGATCCTATTTTGCATAAAAAATATTCAAAAGGCGAGATACTGATCGTAGGCGCCGTTTATGATATTCACACCGGAAAAGTAGAATTCTTAAAAGAAACCCTGCACGATCTTCCGGAAAAGAAATCTAAATAAGCCTTACCGACGATGAAAATGAAGTTTAGATTCTTTTTATTGCTAAGTTTTCTTTGGGTGCCTTGTAAACTATCAGCGCAGGAGAGCCATGTCTCGGGCTGGGGGGCATTATTTCAACCCAGCGTTTCTCCGAACGCTGGGAGCATCATTTGATGCTCAATTCAGGTCAGCCGATCAATACGACTATTTGCGTAACATCCTTCTGCGACCATCTGTTAACTATTACTTTGCAAACAATAAAATAGCAGCTTTGGGATATGCCTACGCTGCTAACAATGGCAGAAATGCGGACGGAGCGCCTACTTTTCGGCCAGAGAGCAGGATCTGGGAGCAATTTATTGTTAATCAAAAACTGGGTAAAGCAACCATATTACAACACCGTTTGAGGCTGGAACAGCGTTTTGTTGGTAATACTACCTTGCGAAACGATCAATATTTTGCGCAGCGTTTCCGGTATTTTGCACGTGCGGTTATCTCCCTCAGGCACGATACCCTTTTTACCCAAGGGCCTTTTATCAGCCTCCAAAATGAGGTTTTTATTAATGCTCGGAATAAAAGCAAAGTTAACGGCCGAATTTTTGATCAAAACAGGGCATATGTAGCCATTGGCTACCGGTTAAGCAAAAAAATGGGCATAGAAAAAGGTTATCTCAATCAATACATAAGACATCGAGATTCTTAGGCGATAAATAATGTTTCGCAGTTAGCTTTGTATACTCAATTTTAGCTAACAACACCTATATCGCAGTAATTAGATAATAATGGTACAGTCATTTACCCCACAATCTTCCAGCATGAACTCATTAGCAAACAAGAGCTTACAATGCATCATCAAATAATTTCTAAGATGCAAAGATAAATTTAAACCCTTCAAATATTGCTGATGATAGCAATACAAATAAGACCATAAAAGCAGTTTTTGAATGACTTTTATAACAGGTTTTTAAATGTTTTACTGCTAAAGAAAGCTGATTATCTACAGTTCGTTTAGATACACCCAGGATAGTTGCGATTTCGTCATTGGTTAAATGTTTATTCCTGCTCATCTGAAAAATGAGATTACACCGCTTGGGTAGTTGCTCCAGATATTGATTTAAATCTTGCTCCAATTCTTGTTGCTGGATACGCTCATCACCAGAATTCTGATCAAACAAACAGTCCGCATTTGCGTAGTCAGGAGTGTAAATGACCTGCAATTTTGCAGACCTCATACGATTGTATATTTCATACCTGATAGCTGTAAGCAGGAAGTTACGGAATGAGTGGATCTCCAGGTCTTCCTTTCTATTCCAAATGCTTATAAAAACATCGTGGACAATTTCTTTGCTAACCTCCGGATCCTTCAGATAGCTGTAAGCTAATTTGTACATACTTATCCAATAGCGTTTAAACAGCACGTCAAAAGCCGATTCGCTACCTGTACGAATGAACTCCCATAATTCAAAATCCTCAAGATGCTTTTTAGACATATAATTGGTTGGATAAAATTAATAAAAACTTTACATTTCTTATCTCCTCTTGAACTTTTTAAGCCGGATAAATGCATTAAAAGGGAATTGCTATTTGAAAGTCGTCACTCATATTTTTAGTTACCTTAATGGTACGGGACGTTGTAAGAATATAGCATAATGCGATCAATTATAACCGCAGCATTCACCTCTAAAAAAATAAAATTAAAAGTGTGTGAAATTGGTTGTTAAATCTACACTTAATGATTGTAAGCCACCCAACAATTATCATTTCACGATGACCAAAGAGGAATACCTGTCTTTATACGAAAAGTATTTATCCGGAGCGTGTTCAGCAGAAGAAAAAGCATTGCTGGATAACTACCAGGACAATATGATACTTCCAGATGACCAATGGGATCCAGATCTCGGTAATGAGAAAGCTATATATGCTGATGTTTACAGCAAGTTTAAACGGAGTCAATCAAAAACAAAGATTGGAAGGGCTCCGGTCTTTTTCTGGTTGAAAATCGCCGCGGTTCTCTTTGTCTGTGTTTCTTCGGCATTGTTAATATGGAAATTGCAATACCATTCAAAAAATAATCCGCCTTTAATTGCCAGGCATAACCAGTCAATAATACGCCCCGGCGGCAATAAAGCCTATCTAACTATGGCCGGCGGATCTGTTGTTGTGCTTAACGATATAAAAAATGGGGAAATCGCCACGCAAGCAGGTGTTCAGGTCAGTAAAACCAAAGAAGGATTGCTGGTGTACAAAGACAATAGAACTGCCGGCAATAAAAAACCCGACATTAATGAACCGGATCAAAATACAGTTACTACACCTCGCGGAGGGCAATACCAAATCGTGTTATCCGACGGAACAAAGGTATGGCTGAATGCTGCTACTGCGCTGAAATATCCAACTAGCTTTTCCGGAAAGGATCGAAAAGTTGAGTTATCAGGAGAAGCGTACTTCGAAGTCGCAAAAAATGCAACTAAACCTTTTAAGGTAGTTGTAAATGGCTTAGAAGTGCAGGTACTGGGGACACATTTTAATGTAATGGCTTACGATAACGAAAAAGTGGTCAAAACCACCCTGCTGGAAGGAAAGGTAAGATTATTCAAGAATGGGCACGAGGCAGTTTTAAAACCAGGCGAACAGGGAGTCTTAAATAACCAAAGCTCATTGTTTGAGGTTAAGGATGTAAACGTAGATGATGAAACAGCCTGGAAAAACGGCTTCTTTGCGTTTAACAATGAGAGTATTGAAACCATCATGAGGCAAATATCCAGATGGTATGATGTAGATGTTGCTTTTAGCGAAAAGATGATGAGGAGAAATTTTGGCGGTTCCGTATCCCGTTACGAAAATGTAGGAACCGTGCTGAAAGCACTTGAATTAACAGGATCTGTTCACTTTAATGTTGAAGGAAGGAGGATTACCGTAATGCCATAACTGTACTTTTATCTCCAATTAAAATCATTATATCTTCTAAATAAAAACCGGAAGCGTTGTAGCGCTCCCGGTCAGCATGCCTTTGCGGGCAATTTAAAGGATATATCATGAATTGATCGACTAACCAATTTTAATAAACCCTATTCAAATGTATAAAGATTCTATTGAATTTCCATACAGGTGGAATTCCTGTGCGGTAAATAAATTCCTGTGTGTCATGAAACTTACCATCATCGTATTGATAGCCACCTGTCTGCATGTAAGCGCATCATCGTACGCACAACAAATCAGTATAAATGTAAAAAACACCTCATTACAAAACGTTTTTAAGGACCTGCGCAAGCAGAGCGGGTATAATTTTTTGTATGACAGCGACATGCTGAATGAAACTAAGCCCGTTTCACTTTCTGTTAAGGACATGCCTTTAAAAGATGTTTTAGATGCTTGTTTTAAGGATCAGCCTGTGACTTATGTATTTCTCGATAAGAATACGATAATCATTAAAGAAAGGCAGCCCTCGCCGGCAACAACTAAAAATGAAATTGTCATAACGGGCAGGGTAACAGATAAAAAAGGGCAGCCGGTACCGGGAGTTACCGTCAAACTGAAAGGAACGTCTACTGGTGCTGTAACCAATTCCAACGGTGCCTATTCCATTAAGGTTTTGGGAAATAGCGGCATACTGGTATTTACATCAGTAGGCTATGCTACTAAAGAAGTTCCTATAAATGATCAAAAGAATATTGACGTGGTGCTTGAAGAGATGAATCAGTCTTTAAACGACGTTGTTGTTGTGGGCTATGGTACACAAAAGAAGGTAAACGTCACCGGTTCCGTAGCAACCGCAAGCTCCGCAGATATCGAAAACAGGCCATTCACATCAGGATCGCAGGTGCTCAGCGGCCTGCTTACCGGTGTTCAGATACAACAGGGTGGTGGCCGTCCGGGTGGCGATGCTGCCGGTATTACCATTCGCGGTATCGGTACATTTGGTGCCGGAAGTGCGCCACTTATCCTACAGGATGGTTTAGCTGTTAGCTCGTTAGATGATATTGACCCTGATAATATCAAAAGCGTTTCCATTTTAAAAGATGCCTCTGCCGCTGCTATTTATGGTAGCCGTGCATCTAACGGCGTTGTTTTGGTAGAAACCAAACGTGGGCAGAGTGGAAAAATGGCTATTAATTACAATAATTATTTTGGATGGCAAAACGCTACCGACCTGCCAACATTTGTTAGTTCTGCAACTTATGCGAAATTAACCGGCCAGTCAGACGCAACGGTTGCAAAATACCAGGGTGGAGCAGACCCCGACAATTTTCCAAATGTGTATCACTTAAAGAATCTTTTGAATTCTGGCAACGGATTTCAAACAGATCACAATTTGAGTTTTTCAGGCGGCGATGCGAAAAGCACCTATTTGTTCTCCACAACCTACCGTAACCAGAACGGTATCACGGCAGAAACTAATGCCAAAACCTACAATTTTTTGCTGAATATTGATAGTAAACTGAAAGATAACCTGCTTTTAAAGGTTAATTTATCAGGCTTCTCTAAAAATAATACACAGCCAATTGGTGCCGGTGGCGGCATAAACGGTATTATTGGTTATGCTGCCCGTGAACCAAATACCTACGCTGGTTTAAAATCTGACGGTACGTTTGGTCACCAGGACGCTTTTAGCCCCGAAGGTTGGTTGGCAAGCCCGTCTTTCTCTAAATTTGCAAGCAAAAACTTTTTAGGAAGCGTTAGTTTATCCTGGACAATTGTTCCAGGATTATCCTTGAGTGGCCAGGCCGGTTATCGATACTATAACAATCAATCTCAATCTTTCTATCCAACAGTTCAGTTTGATGCAAATACCTATATCGGGCCTAATAACCTTAACCAGAGTAACGCTGACGGATCTATTGTTACCCTGAACTCCATATTAAAATATGCCCGGTCTTATAAAAAGCACAATTTTTCTATTCTTGCCGGCTATCAGCAGGAAAATGAGGCTAACCAGGGCTTCTCTGCCTCACGGGATAACTTCCCGAATAATTTACTGTACCAACTGGATGTGGGTGCTTCCACAAATCAGCAAAATGGCGGTTCGGGGTCTCAAAATGCCTTGCAATCCTATTTTGGAAGGTTTAATTATGATTTTGCAGGCAAATACCTTGTGGAAGCCAGTTTTAGAAATGACGGATCATCGCGGTTTCCGACATCTAACCGGTTCGCGTTTTTTCCATCGGTTTCAGTAGGTTGGAGAGTATCTGAAGAATCATTTATTAAAGACAATTTCACCTGGATAGATCAGCTTAAATTCCGTGCTTCAACAGGTAGTTTAGGTAACCAGGCAGTACCAAATTATCCTTACCAAAACTTAATATCACTTGGCCAAAACTATACTTTTGGTGGTGTTAGTGCTCCAGGGGCTGCGCTAACAAATCTTTCTAATATAAATATCAAATGGGAAACGACTACTACCAGCGATATTGGTTTGGATTTTGATTTATTTAAAGGCAAACTTAGCGGAACAATAGAACTTTACAATAAGGTAACAACCGGGATCCTATATGTGGTACCGGCTTCCGCTACGCTGGGCTTAAATCCTCCGACAAGTAACGCGGGCTCTATGCGCAATACCGGTTTTGAAGCCAATCTGAAATACAGCGACCATATTGGCCAGGTTAATTTTAGCATAGCGCCTAATTTCTCCTATGCTAAAAGCATTGTAACTAAAATAGCCGGCGATTTACAGCAAAATATAGGAGCCCGCTTATTTGTTGGCCAACCGCTTAATACCATTTACGGCTATGTGGCTGATGGTATCTTTACCAATGCAGCCGACGTTGCCAGCTATCCAACCCAGCCAATTGCCGGCAAACCTGGAGTAATCCGCTTTAAAGACCTCGATGGCGATGGTAAAGTAGATGCCACCAACGATCGCAAAATCATTGCAAATACTAATCCCAAATACTCATTCGGCCTTACATTAAATGCTTCTTACAAAGGGTTTGATGCATCGGCGCTGTTTCAGGGCTTAGCCGGTTTCTCAAGGCAAATAAGCTATTATAATACTTTTGCTTATTACAATGGTGGTAATATACAGCAATGGCAGGTTGATAATGCATGGACTCCTGCCAATCCAAATTCAAATGCCAAATATCCGCAAATTACCAATTTAAGCCAGGGAAGCGAAAACGTRCAGTCTTCTACTTTCTTTATCAGGGACGCCAGCTTTGTAAGACTTAAGAATGCACAAATAGGTTACTCATTCAGCAATGGCGTTTTACAAAAGTTACATGTTGCACGCTTAAGACTATTTGTAGGCGGGCAAAACCTGTATACATGGAAAAAATTCTTCCCTGGATTTGATCCGGAAGTGCCACAAGGATATAATGACGGGCCTTCCTACTACCCGCTTACCAAATTATACACCTTTGGTTTAAACCTTAAATTTTAAGCTGTTTTATTAAATCATTAATTCAACACAAATGAAAAATATTAAATTCTGCTTCGGCAGAAGCAAAACATGGTTAATTATAGCAGCAGTTATTGCATGCTCATTTTCAAGCTGTCAGAAAAATCTTTTAGATAAACAGCCCTTATCCGCATTATCAGATGCTTCTTTTTGGAAATCAGCATCAGATGCAAAGCTGGCCCTTGCAGGTGTATATAATTCAGGAGCCGGATATACCGGTTACAATTTCTGGGCAGGTACTTCAATGGTAAACCTCGATCTGATGGCAGGTGATGGCTCGGAAAAAGAATCGATCCCAGACCATTTTACTGACGGCACCCTGAATGCTTCATATGGTTTTGTCGGTTCCTACTATTCTGGGGCCTATAATCAAATTACCAAGTGTAATAATTTTCTGGATCACATAGACGGTGTGACTATGGACGCTACCGCAAAAAACGTAATGATTGGTGAAGTGCGTACGATCAGGGCTTATAATTATTTCAACCTCGCGCTCTATTTCGGCAACATACCGTTGATACAGCATGTACAAACAGTTGAGCAGTCCAACAGCAATACGCAAACTAACCAGGCAGGCGTATATGCCTTTTGCGAGACCGAGTTAAAGGCTGCCGCTGTGCTTATGCCACCCAGTGTTTCAGATTCGCAGCAGGGACACATGACTGCTGCCTCGGCTTTGGCCATACTTGGCCGTTTACAAATGGCAGAGAAAAAATGGACGGACGCTGCTCAAAGTTACCAAACCATCATTAATTTTGGTTACTATGTTATAGATCCAAGATACCGTGAATTATTTTTGAATGCAGGTGAGTTAAGCCATGAAGTCATTATGTCTATGCAGTATATTCAAAACACTTATAGTCATTCCTTACTTCAATATCTAACACCTGAGACTTGGGGAGGATGGCACCAATACTCTCCTTTCAATGAGCTTGTACAGGATTATGAATGTATGGATGGCTCGACGATTGACAAATCTCCATTATATGACAAAAATAACCCTTACAATAATCGCGACCCAAGGTTAGATTTTACTGTCATGATCAACAATCGTACTAAATTCAGGGGTGCTTCTTACTCATCGGATCCGGGGACCAATAAGCCCGATAGGCTTGACGAATACCCGGGTGTGTGGAGCGGATATGCAATTTATAAGTTCCTTGAGGATGATCCCACCCTTGGTAACGTAAGTAACGATGGCAATAACTTCCCTATCATCAGATATGCTGAAGTGCTTTTAGGCTATTTGGAATCGCAATTGGAGTCAGGTGCCCCAATCACGCAGTCGTTATTAGATCAAACTATTAATAAAGTGCGTGGAAGAGCCGCTGTAAAAATGCCGGCCGTAACCACTACAGATAAAGATGCATTGCGTACGATTATAAGAAGAGAGCGCCATATAGAATTTGCGTTTGAAGGCCTTAGATATTATGATTGCTTACGCTGGGGGATAATCGGGTCAGAAAACAACCGTCAATTTACAGGTATGAAACTGACTAATTCACCATCAAYTTACACGCAATTCCCGGTAGATGCTAATGGCTTTTATCTGTACAAAAAACGGGCCTTTATTATCGGGAAAAATGAGTTATGGCCAATTCCTCAATCAGAAATTCAGATTAACCCTAATTTAAAGCAGAATCCGGGTTATTAGGTAATAAATTTGGTTTAATTGGTAGCCCTGAGGGCGGCAGCGGATGGAAGTGTGGCCTTTTCAGGGCCACCTTCCTGATGTTGCTTTTTAGGAAAAATCGTATGAAAAGAAGAACTTTAATAAAAGGATTAGCCACGGGATTGTTGTCCGGGTATTGTCTAAATTTCAAGAAAATCATTTTTTCAGATTAAAGAATTTAAATGAATAGCTTTTGTATTTCGTGGAAAATCCACTTTTAAATAACAATAATCAGTAATTAATTATGAGCAGAATTTTAGGAGTTGTTTTATTTATCGTGGTAGCGTCATTTAAACTAAGCGCCCAAAACGTTAAGTGGGAAACAAAAACTACATCAAAAACACAGCTCCCCCCATTTCCGGCCATTCCGGCGCGATTGCCAATTGATAGTGTACCCATGGGAGATTGGAAATCGTTTCCTGAATTTAAATTGGATATTCCTATTGCTGAAGGGCCGTTTGAGCCAAACTGGGAATCGATTGAAAAGAATTATCCAGGCGAACCCGATTGGCTTCGTGAGGCGAAGTTTGGTATATGGGTTCACTTTGGACCGCAAGCGGCAGGTGAAAGCGGCGATTGGTACGCGCGCAGGCTTTATACGCCGGGGACGAAAGCCTATAATAATCACCTCAAGAAATATGGTCACCCTTCCGAAGCTGGATACAAAGAAGTGCTTCGTGATTGGAACCCTATCAAACTTGACCCTGCTAAATTGACTAAGATATATAAAGATGCTGGGGCCCGGTTCCTGGTGATTCAGGGCGTACATCATGACAATTATGATATGTGGAATTCGCGTTATCAGCCATGGAATTCTGTTAATATTGGCCCCAAGCGCGATATAATTGGCGAATGGGCTAAAGCTTGCCGGGCAAATGGTATGCGTTATGGAGTAACTTTCCATCACGAATATACCTGGTGGTGGTGGCAAACAGCGTTTGGGAGCGACAAAGTTGGCGAAAAAAAAGGCATTCCTTACGATGGTAACCTCACCTTAGCCGATGGTAAAGGCAAATGGTGGCAAGGATATGATCCGCGTTTACTTTACGGAATTGACCTGCGCGAATACAAAGGCGTTGAAAAGGAAGCGGCTTCTCCATGGAACCCACCGCCAGCCGGCATTTTCAATAATCATTTGGACTATGCCAAATGGTATGCCACTCGATGGGCATTAAGGATGATGGATGTGGTAGAACATTACGACCCGGATTTTATTTACACCGACGGCACGGTTCAAGGGCCATTTACAGGTAATGGAACAGGCACCGGGTTAAAAGCCGATGCCATGCAAACGGTTATTGCTGATTATTATAACCGTACGCTTAAAAAGCGCGGGGCGGTAAACACATTTAGCATCGTAAAATTCCGCGATAAAACAAATGGCACAGTAAATACCGAGGAATTCGGAATTCCGGCGAATATAAAAACAGATCAACCCTGGATAGCAGAAGCGCCGGTAGGCGACTGGTTTTACGAACCTGGATTTACATATGACTCGGGCATGGTAATCCGTTATATTATAGAGGCCATAGCCCGCGACGGAAACGCGGCAGTATGTATCTCGATTTTGCCCGATGGATCACTGAATAAGGGCAGCCAGCAGCTATTAAAGGAAGTGGGTGTTTGGATGCGCCGTAACGGCGAGGCCGTTTATGGAAGCTATGCGTGGGCCATCCCTGGTGAAGGAGAACAAGTGAATGGCAAGTTGAAGATGCTGCCCCCAGGGGCATTGACACACAGGCAGGCTGAATTTAAATTCGGTCCTCAGGACTTTCGTTTTACCAGGGGTAAAAATGGAGCGTTGTATGCTTTTTGCATGACAGTACCTTTACCCGGAACACGCTTGATGATAAGATCATTAGGAACAGATTCAAAGCATCTTACCAAGGAAATTAAATCTGTGACCCTGTTGGGTTATAACGGTAAACTGCAATGGAAACAGGAAGCTGAAGGGCTGTCTGTCACCTGCCCATCGAACATGGCGTTCTCGACATCCGTTGTGTTCAGGATTGATTAAGCAGTTAATCTTATTAACGACAATAAGGGGACCTTTTTATCCCCTTATTGTCGTAAGTTACAGAAATTCGAATTTAATTTAGAACATCGGATTGTTATTGGCACGCCTGTCTGGCATCTGCATCATAGCATCCCAATGCTCGGCTAATTTTCCATTTTCTAAACGATAAATATCAATAAACCTTGATTCTTTCCCTGCCATTTCATACCGTGAATGAAGGATAACAATATCKCCATCTGCAACAATATGTTTAAACTCAATTTTCTGGTGGGATATGCCTTTAGAGATAAGCATTTTTACAAGAGCCTTTACTCCTTCCGGGCCGTCAGCTATTGTTGGGTTATGTTGTAAGAAATTCTTACTCATATACTCATCAACCGCAGAAGTATCCAGATCCCCAAAAATTCTTTGGTAAGCTGTGCTAGCTATTTTCTTGTTGTCTTCTTCTTGTTTCATAACACTATTTTTATTTTTTAGAGAATGATTTACTTTTTGTGCCTGTACACAAGTTAGATTTACCGCAAAAAACAGTATTGCTGCTATTAGTTTTACTTTCATTTTCTCTTTTCTTAAGTGGTTGTGTAAATGTATGCTGTGAGTTACGTTTACACAAGTACTTACCTGATGGTAAGGTACTTACTGAAACGTTAGAAATATTGAATATCAATGAGATGAAATCTAAAAATGATTTACAAGCATTCGAAAACTGTCCGGTAGGGAAGTATGTTTGGTGGCGGAGAACAAGTCTATATCGATTATCCCTTTTTAAATGATTAAATGGCGACCAATTATCTGAAAAATGATTATGCCTTCTTACCCTATTAAGCGAAGAACACATCAAAAAGTTCTGAAAAATCGAAAAGTATCTACTTTATAAAAAGCTATTTTGAGACAGTCTAAAAAATAGCTTTCAAAGTGCTTTAAACAACGATTATTGTTAAATTTTTATAGAAAAAACCACCCCGTTCGGCCATACTCAAACATTTCGCGATCTGCCAAAATATCCCCCTTACCGATAGCCAATTGATAACGATGCATTGCCGTATAAATTAAGGCCAAGTCTTGGCTTTAATATTTACATTATAGAAACCACGATTGCGTAATGAATGAAATCAAATTTTGACATTCGTCAATACTTCTACAAAGTTTTGTCGACGTATTTCTGTCTGTTAATCATACCCTCTCGACAGAACCAAAATCCGGAAAACAACTATTGTCTTAACGCAAAGGGGATCGAACCCTTTCGATAATTAATATTTGCTATGAAATCTGATAAACCAAATTATAATATATTGTTTATTAAAAACGTATAATAATCTTATGATATCGGATACCTATTTCAAGTTTCGCGGTCGCTTTGAGTTAAATCCTCACCGGTATGATATCGGTTGGCTAATATTTACAGACAGGATTTTCGGTTTAAATTTCCTTGTCAATAAGATTTATAAGATCAAAAAAGATGAGTACGCTACGTTTTACAATTACCAGTTAAATCACTACCTTGAGGGAAACGCCGGACAGGAAGAGGCTTTTTTCGATCATGTTTATGATATTGTAAATACCAGGATTAAATTCTACAAAGGGCTTAAGCCGTCCGCCCAGGGATTGAAATTTACCGCCAAACTGGAAGCGTTTCTGGCATACCTGGAAAGTATTGATCAGTGGCACAAAACACAGCCCTTGGAATCAGTTATCGCTGATAAAAATAAACAGATTGACCAGTTAGAAGCAAAAATCAAAGAACTGGAGAACCAGATTAAAGATTACATTAAATATGAAKCCGGTGAAAAGATCGTCATCAGCAAGGACGGCCTGCCGGTGTTCATTGACCTGATTGATCAAATAAGGGATTTGAAGTTGCCGAACGATAATAAATTGGTAAACAGCCAAACGGCAAGCCCCTGGTATAAATTGATCGCCAAGAATTTTTTAAACGGAGATAAACCTATTGCTATAGGCACCGCTCAGAATTATTTCCCGGCCGATAAGGAAAACCCACCTCCGAAATACACGATCATCGCCGAAAAAGACAAACTCTTCAAAATTATACAAAAGCCTAAAAAATAGGCTTTTGTCTTTTCATTCGTGACCAAACGCCTCCAATGGTCATTCATTTTGCTGTTTTAGCCCTCATTTTTGAACCATTGTATTTAGTGGCTGGTATTTTATTGTTCCGCTGAACGGGTTTAATAAAGAAAGGAGGTTATCACGGTGCGAAACTAAACAAGATTTAATATACAAACATTTGGGGTCACCCTATTAAAGTCCCCAATTAATAAAATAGCGCTTGCCCAAATTTGGACAAGAATTATTCACGAAAAAAATATCAACTATGACAGCAATTGAATTGATCACTAAGGAGGATTTAAGGGAGTTTAAAGGAGAGTTATTGAAGGAGATCAAACAGCTGATGCAGCCCGGACAAGGGCAATCTAAGAAATGGCTGAGGAGCGTCGAAGTGCGGAAGCTGTTGGGCATCTCGCCCGGCACACTTCAGAACCTACGAATTAATGGAACACTGCGTTTTACCAAAGTAGGTAGTATTATGTATTACAAACTGGAAGACATCAACGAGATCCTGGAGGGTGAAGGCAAATGAAGTTGCAGAAGGAAATTGTTAAAGAATTGGCCGGTTATGCCAGCCTGGTCAGGCGCATGGAAAAAGACGACCGGCTGCTGCCAACGCATCTTAGCCTGTTTACAGGTTTGTTTGTCTGTTGGCAGCGGARCGGTTTTACAAGCCCGTTCAGTGTGACCCGGAAAACGCTTATGGCGTTTTCCAAGGTCGCGTCAATTGCAACGTATCACAAGTGTATCAAAGAACTCGATGAATATGGTTACATCCGCTATGAGCCATCATACCACCCCAAACTCGGCAGCCAGGTATACTGGCCAGCCGGTTGGGAAGTGTAGCCCGATACTTTGTATCGGTATATCTGTATACCGGGCTATACAAATAGCTGCATATCGGAATAACTGGTTATTCCGATATATGGATAGACAGATATCCAGCTATATCAATCCGGTGCAGCCCTTGGCTGCACCGGTAATGATTTGCTTCGCAAATGAGGAAGGGAAAGCGGCGGTCGCTTTGCGAAAGCGAAGGGAGCAAGCGGAAGTTGGGCAGAGCCCTACTTTGCTTGCCCTACGCTTCGCTACGGGGGTTTTACGTATCCTCCGGGGATACTTTAGGGCGTTTCCGCCTGTGAAATAAAAGAAAACAGGATACTCGGCGGTATCCTGTATATAGGAATAAAGGCATGACTGTATAAACAGCTATGCCGTCAATATGAAAGGATAGCATGGAAGATATCAATGTAAGATCAGTGAGATACCCGGTTACGGTAGATCAGAAGTTTGAAAAGATCGCCCTTAAACTGGGCAGGACAAAGCGGCAGGTGTTTATCCAGATGGTCGATTACTTTTATAAAAGCAAGAAAGACCCGCTGGACCTGAATGATGAGTTATTAAAAAATGCGCTGATGAAGAATCACCAGCAGTATATCGGTTTTATCAAAAGCCAGGAGAATATGTTGCTCATTCCGATCAAAACAGAAATGGATCGGGTATCTGTATCACAAGCCAAGATCATCGAACGTTTTAATACGCAAATCCTCAAGGCGAATACGGATTTGCTAAATAATCAGCACGTGATGGCGCAAAAGTTAACCGGAATGGATGCGCTGATGGAAACGATTTCGAAAAATCAAAAAAGTAAGGAACACCTGAAAAAACAATTCCTGTTCATCTTTGATGGTTACATCAAATCACGGGAGGCTTTCGGGATGATGACATCGGCCAGGGAAAAAGATGAGTTGATCGCTGTTACCAGATCGCAGGTAAGTTTACTTTAATCATATATTTTAATTCCCCCTTTAGGGGGTTAGGGGGCTTTATGTTTATCAATATCACGGACAGCAAAGAAGCAGCGAACAAAGGCAGCAGCGCGGGACTAGTAAATTACCTGGAAAAAGAAAACAGGATTGATCATAAGCAGGAACCTGAATACTGGTTCAATGGTAGGCAGATCAGAATCGAGCCTTATGAGGTCATGCGCACCATAGATGGTAATGTCGCCAAGCTGGGTAAAGACGATGCTAAGTTTTTCTTAATCAATATCAGCCCGAGCCAGAAAGAGATCAGGTTTCTGAAAGAACAGTATGGCGAAGAAAGTGCTAAAGAACATATGAAAGGCTTTGCGGTCAGGGTGATGGATGCCTACGCAAAAAACTTTAACCGGGATGGTGTGAACAGTAACCAAGACTTGTTATGGTTCGCCAAGTTGGAAAACTACCGTTACTACAGCCATACTGATCCGGAAGTAAAACAAGGTTTAAAACAACGGGGCGAACGTAAAGAGGGTGAGCAGATGCATGTGCAGGTTATTGTCAGCCGTAAGGATATAACCAATAAGATCAAGCTTAGCCCAATGAACACCTCAAGAGGAAAAAATGGAGAGCATTCTAAAAAGATGGGGCAGTTTGACCGGGTAGCATTCAAACAGAGCGGAGAATCTCTTTTCGACAGCCTGTTTGGATTTGACAGGCAGTTAAAAGATACGATGGCATATGCCAATGTTCAAAAGAACGGGGAGCTATCACAGCGGGAACAATTAGGTGTGTTGGCCGAAGGAGCTTCGCAAAATTACAAAAGCAGGTCGGTGGCTAATGAACTCGCTCAGGGAGTTGCGGAAGGCTTATTTACGACAACAGCGAATATGCTATCGGCAGCGGGTAAGACAGCCGCAAGCTTCCTAGAAGTGATGCTGGAACCGATGTATACAGGAGGTGCTAATATTGTCCCTGAAAGCGAGGCCGAGGCAAAGAAAAAACGAAAGAAAAAATACCAGGGCCAGCAGATCTCGCATTGAAGCAGTGAGTTATTATAGAAAAGATATTTGTCCTTTTGATATATAAAAGTGGCCATGCAGCTGCGGCAGGCGGCTTCATTACACCACGCGCTGCGCTCCGGGTTTCATTACGCCGCCAGTCTCGCCGCCGCACGTGCAGGAGTGTATTCGTTCCTCATACACACCTGCCTTTCCCGCCCGCGGGTTATCGGTTAGTCACAGCACCGCGGTCACAAAATTAGCTCACGCATGAAAAGTGTCAAGGGTATATAAACCGGCTATCGCCGGCCCTTGACACTTTTCATGCTTTAAGCTCCCGGTTGTTTAAGCGGTGATATGACTGAGTGCGTGCAGTTGAAGAAGAGGTGCACGGCACATATAATTACCCTCGCAAATTAACGTTTGATGCCGCCGCTACCTAATGAACGCCCAGGACTCTGATCCTGTTCGGGTTTTACTATACGTTGTTGCTCTTGCGTTTTCTCCATGGATGTTCCCATGTCTTGAACGATGCGGTTAACCCATTGCGGTAAATTAGGAGCCTGTTCGACAAGTTTACCATCAGCATATTTCAGATATACCGAAATATTTTGTCCCTTTTCCTTAGATGCGGCTTTCATTAAGATAACTTGATCAAAAGTATGGTAATATTTTTGCAGGTTAATTAATGACTGCTCATAATTAGCTTTGATGTTATCTGCCGATACATCGTGCCCTCCTTTAGCTACCCTTAAACGTACGCGCTCAAAAGACATAGCAATTTCATCCAAGCCAAAGAAAAATAATCGGGTACTATAGCCCTTAAGCTTAAATTCATTGACTGATTTCATGATATCTTCTGTTCGAAAGTTCGTCTCGAAAGCACAGGTTGCATTTTTGGCTTGCATGGTTTCTTTCCAGCCCGAAAATACATGCCCGTTAACTGCGTCATATAAATTACCGCTGTCTAAACCTGGAAATTGCTTTTTTAGAAGTATAAATTCTTTATCGCCATCAAAAATAGGAGTACCAGGTGGTACCATRGAGGAYGACAGCGTGCTTTTACCRGCGCCATTTGGCCCGGCAAAAACAAATAGTTCCGGCTGTTCCATTAAAATCTCCTGCTRACTATCTGGCTGTCACCTGTGGTGGTATTTACTTTAACCAACTCTCGATGATCGGCATATTCACGAATAACGTGATTATTATACTCTTGATTTCCCGCTGCCTCATAAACGTTATAGAGACCCAAATGAGTGTTTTCGGCTTCTACATTTTGGATTTCAGGACACAACCGTTCTTCCAGCTCTTTTAAAGAACATTCAAAAACTGGTATGTAAGTTAGTTGCTCCATTAGAATTTGTAGTTCCGCCGCCTTTGCTGGGTGCCAATGGCTCACAGGAATAAGAACAGCGGTTGCCTTTTGTTGTTCGTCGTAAACAATATTAAATGTATCCTGACCGATGAACTCTTTCAAATTTAGTGTTTTATACATGATTTTACAAATTATTGTTTAACAATAGCGTGATGCTGAAG
>NZ_JBFUKF010000072.1:0-17974 GCF_056400985.1 Mucilaginibacter sp. P4_G9
GCTCAATAGAATGCAATTTGCCATAAAACAAAATGTTGCTCAGCAGGCATACCTCTAAACTTAAAAAAATGACAATGCCGGCGCTCAATATCCAGGTGAACAGTGTTTTCATCCCATCATCCAGCAAAGTTTGGCACAGGCGGACGACTCGGTAAAACAACAATGCGATAAATGCAGCACTTATCCAATGGGCAGTAAAATGACCTGCCGGGGGCTTTTGGGTGCTCAGCATGCTGGTCAGCAGGTTGAAAAAATCGGGCATCAGGGTAAGGTAAACCGTAATGCAAACCAGCAGTATACCCAGGCGGATGTTGTTATTAAACTTCAGTACCGGAGCTTTTATAGATACGAGATAATAGCTATATACAGATGCCGGAGTGTATAGCATCATGTATAAAATATTTAATGTTGTTTCGGGATAGCGGTTTAAAAACTGGTGATTGATCTCTAATAACCCGCTTAAAAACAAAAGTGCAAGACCCGCTATGCCAAACACCTGCTTATTAATACCTACACGATATACATCTTTAGACTCGTCGCGACCAACCAACACAAATAGCAGGAAAGAGCTTATAGCCGCTACCAAAGTGGTAATAAAGCCCTTGTTGGCAATAACGGTTAAAGCAATTTCATGGTGGGTATACAATTGCGACCAATCCATAAATAAACTCAACAGCATGGCTGTCCACAATATGAGCGAGGTAAGTTTCATGAGCTTAATGGTCGACCGCAGGTACAGCCAGTACAACAGCACCGTTTCTGTTGCCCAGAAAAGGGTAATACTGTTTCCATGCAGTTGAATAGGCGCTGCCAGCGAGATAAACGTTAAGGTAATACCGATCAGCAGGTACAAAATATTGGTATCAACCTTGCGGTTACGAAACAGGATGTAAGAGAGGATGAGGTTTACCACTGCCAGGCACACACAAAATAAGCCGCGGAACTGCTCTTCATGCATCACCGTAAGGAGGTATAACCCGGCTGAAAAATATAAAGCGGTATTGATAAGCAAAATACTAAAATCCGACCCAATGAATTTTTTGTTCTCTTTCACGTTATTCGCCACATTGATGGCAAAGTAAAGCACATAAAATATGCTGGCGTAAATAAAGCCGTAATGATAGGTTGGCGCGGTAAGCGTATACAGCACGCCTGCAAATACAATCACCGTAAACGCGAAGGAGACTATATTAAGCACCCGCCACGCTTTATAATAGGCAATAATTAATAAGCCGGTGTTCAATATCAGCAGGTAAATAAATAAAGCATCGTAATTGGCCTTGCCCGTACTCACCATAAACGGGCTTGCAAAGCCGCCCACCAGGGCAATAACCGCAAGTTCCTGCCTATCATACAGCAGGGAAAGCAGTACAGCGAAAATGGTGATCACGATGAGGATAATGAACGACGTGATTTGGCTAAACAGGTTAAACTGGTGATAGGCCAGCGTTATGGTAAAATAAAACACGGCTAAACCCCCACCCGCTAATACCGAGCTGAACGCTTTGTAACTATTGCGCAGCCAGTGGGCAATGCCTACCAATATGGCGCCGCAGGCAATACCAATACCCACACGGCCAGCCGGGCCAACCCAGCCGCTATCAATAGCGAATTTTACAAAATAGCCAATAGCAAGCACCAGTATGGCGATACCAATTTTATTGATGAGGTTTTCGCCAATGAATTTCTCCAGGTCGGGATGGCTTTCAAAAAATGAAGGCTTCGGCTCCTTGGCTTTCGGCGGATACAGATCTGAGGTTTTAACCGGCCTGTGTATGGTCGATAAACTATCGCTGATAACCGTTGGCTGTTTTTCAACATCAACAGGTTTAACAGTTTCTGATTGCGGTTTTATCTCCGGCGGGGCTGGCGGCCGGGGCGGGGCAACCGGTGCTTCCTGCGGTTTTATTGGGGGAGTCTCTTTAACAACAGGCTTGGGAGCCTCCTGGGGTTTGGGAGGTTCTTCTGCCGGTCGCGACACTCTTAAATGTTCTATCATGCGCTTTAGCTCCAATACCTGGATTTCCAGTGCCCCAATACTGCGGTTAACACTGCTTTTGTTGTTTATTATTAAAACAACAATCAGTAAACACATAAATACGGTAAAAATATCCATAACCTTAGGTTTAGCAAAAACTAAAGATAGTGGATTTATGAAATAATAAGCATTATTAATAATTAAGGGCGGGGCAAACATTTTTAACTTTAATTGTATTTTAGCAAACAAGTCGCTTTAACTGATTAATAGACCCTGCCATTTAATGAAAGCAATTTTAAAACCTATGCTGTTGATAGTATTTATATTAACGGCGTTTACCAGCTATGGTCAATCCATCAATCCAGCTCTTTTAAAAGGATCGTGGAAAGCTTTGTGGATAACCGTTCCCGGGGAATCGACCAAAGATTATGGGGTTTATTATTTCAGGAAAAATATAGATTTAAAGGACAAGCCCAATTCGTTCATTGTTCACGTATCTGCCGACAACCGGTATAAACTGTATGTTAACCAAACGCTGGTATCATTAGGTCCGGCCCGTGGCGATACCTATTACTGGAACTATGAAACGGTAGACCTGGCGCCTTATCTAAAAACAGGCAGTAACAGCATAGCAGCTGTGGTTTGGAACGATGGCGATTATCGCCCTGAAGCACAGATCTCTATTCAAACCGGTTTTATTATGCAGGGCGATGGTGAGGCGGAAACAATTGTTAATACCAATAAAACCTGGCGGTGCATCCGCGACAAAGCATACCAGCCCATTGTAGGAGTGGGATACAACACTTATTACGTAGCCGGACCGGGCGAACGGATAGATATGAACACCGGCATCAATAACTGGAATGCCGAAAAGTTAGATGACAGCAGCTGGAAAAATGCTGTTAAAATAGATAATGGTAACCCGAAAGGAACCGTGAATGCTTTTGGATGGATGTTGGTACCCTCCTCTATTCCGCCAATGGAATTAAAAAACCAGCGCATAGCCGTATTGCGTAAGGCGGAAGGGGTAAGTGTTCCGCAAACATTCCCGGCAACCAAAACCACGCTAACCATCCCGGCCAATACAACGGCTACCCTGCTGCTTGATCAAACTTTTTTAACCAACGCTTTTATCTCACTTAATTTTAGCAAAGGCAAAAATGCGGGGATCAGTTTAAGTTATGCCGAAGCCCTGTTTATCAAATTGGCTGGTCCCGGAGGCCTTGTAAAAGGTAACCGCGATGAGGTGGATGATAAAATATTTTCGGGTCGCCGGGATAGCATTGTTTCAAATGGCAGTGTTGGTCAATCCTTTAATTCGCTTAGCTTTCGCACCTTTCGCTATATACAGTTAAAAATAACAACGGCCGGCGAGCCTTTACAGATCGATGATATTTACGGCACTTTTACCGGGTATCCTTTTAAGCTCAACGCGAAGCTTGATGGCACACCCGAAATGCAAAAAATGCTGGAGATAGGCTGGCGCACCGCCCGGCTTTGCGCTGGCGAAACCTACTATGACTGCCCTTATTATGAGCAGCTGCAATACGTTGGCGATAGCCGTATCCAGGCATTGGTATCGTACTACAACAGCGGCGACGATCGGCTGGTGCGTAATGCCATTAACCAGATGGACCACTCCCGCATTGCCGAAGGCATTACCCTGAGCCGGCATCCATCGTTCTCCCCGCAGATAATCTCAACCTTCTCCTTATGGTATATAGGTATGCTGCACGACTACTGGATGTACCGGCCCGATAGCGCTTTTGTAAAAGATAAGCTGCAGGGAGTACAGGATGTGCTGGCATTTTTTGACAAATACCAGCAGGCCGATGGCTCACTAAAAGATACCCCCTACTGGACATTTGCCGATTGGGTGAACAGTAAAGGATGGGATTTTGGAATGGCCCCCAAAAGCGCCGGCGGAAGCTCAGCCCTTATAGACCTGCAACTGATGTGGGCTTACCAGCAAGCTGCCGAAATGGAGGCTAAAATGGGGTTGTCTTTTTTGGCTGACAGGTATGCTGGTAAAGCCGCGCAACTAAAAGCTACCATTCAAAAAAAGTATTGGATAGCCGACAGGCAATTGTATTCGGATGTGGAGGATCAGCAGTTGTTTTCGCAGCATGCCAATTCGCTGGCAATTTTAACAGGTATGGTAACCAGCAATGACGCATCTGCACTTGGCAAAAAACTAATGGCCGATACTACGCTTACCCAATGTACCATCTACTTTAAATACTACCTGCACCAGGCCTTAATAAATGCAGGATTTGGGGATGATTATTTAAAATGGCTGGATATATGGCGTAAGAATATCAAAATGGGCCTCACTACCTGGGCCGAGATCTCGGATTTAGAACATAACCGGTCCGATTGCCATGCCTGGGGTGCAAGCCCTAATATTGAATTTTACCGAACCATATTGGGGATAGACACTTATGCCTCTGGTTTTAGCAAAATAAAAATAGAGCCACATTTGGGTGATATAAAAAATGTGAGCGGCGAAATCCCGCATCCCAATGGAAAGTTGCTTGTAAAATATAGGTTTGAAAAGGGTAAATGGGATATTGAGGTTACCCTGCCGCAAAGCACATCGGGCATTTTTGTATGGAAAGGTCGAAATTATATGATTAATGCTGGCAAAAACAAGATATCTGTTTAAAAAAAAGGAAAAAACCATGATATAAATCATGTTTTCTTAGGAAAATACCAATAAAAAGAGCATTTTTGCATCGTTTTTACCATTTTTGAGTAAAAATACTTGTATTTCTGTTTGAAAAGTGAAAAGCAACACTAACTTTACCTTGTAATGTTGATTGCTTATTGTATTGATTACACTTGTGTTAATTACACATTTAACAATCAGATATTATTAAAAATGTGATATTTACGCGCTACAATTATTAAACTACCCCGCTTAACCGCAGGTTTGCCAGCTCGCTAAAATCAATACAGATGAAAAAAACAACATCACAGGAAAAAATTCTTTCAATCGATATCGGTGGCTCACACATAAAAGCCACTATTTTAAATAAAAAGGGCGAGCTGAAAATGGATTACGATAAGGTACCCACGCCAGCCCCAGCCAGCCCCGATAATGTGATCAAGGCTATAAAAACATTGGTTAAGAACTTTCCGGCTTATGATAAAATTTCGGTTGGTTTCCCCGGCTACGTAAAAAACGGGGTTATAAAAACCGCCCCAAATCTCAATACCAAACTATGGGCTGATGTTGACCTAACTAAAAAACTAAGCGATGCATTGGGCAAGCCTACGCAAGTAGTAAATGATGCCGATATGCAGGGCCTGGGTGTGGTAAGCGGAAAAGGTTTAGAAATGGTGATAACACTGGGCACAGGTTTTGGTACCGCATTACTAATGAATGGCCACTTACTGCCGCACTTTGAGCTGGCCCACCTGCCAGTTAAAACCGGCAAAACCTATGATCAGTATATAGGCGAAAAGGCGTTGGAAAAGTTCGGCAAGGAAAGGTGGAACAAGCGCATGCAGAAGGTTTTTGACATTTTAAAAACCGTTTTTAATTACGATACTTTATACATTGGCGGCGGCAACTCCGATCTGCTTACTTTTAAGCTGGATAAAAACATGAAAATAGTAACCAACGCCGATGGCATCAAAGGCGGTGCAAGATTATGGCTTAATGACGAAGACAGTAAAACCAAACGCGTAATATCAACACCAACAGAATAATATACAATCCTCAATAAAATGGAAAATACAAAGGACATAGAAAAATTAGCAATAGACACCGTACGGGTCTTATCGGCAGATGCAGTGCAAAAAGCAAATTCCGGTCACCCCGGAACAGCAATGGCGCTTGCGCCTATGGGGCATGTTTTATGGACAAAGTTTTTAAATTACAACCCTAAAAACCCTGATTGGGCAAACCGCGACAGGTTCATCCTTTCGGCAGGGCACGCGTGTATATTGCAATACAACTTTTTGTATTTAACTGGCTATGACCTTAGTTTAGATGATATTAAACAATTTCGTCAGCTACATAGCAAAACCGCCGGTCACCCCGAATATGGTTTGGCTCCGGGTATTGATGTTACTACAGGCCCGTTGGGCCAGGGTTTTGCAAATGGCGTAGGTTTTGCTATTGCGCAAAAACATTTAGCGGCACGTTACAATAAGCCCGGCTTCGAGCTTTTCAATTATAATATTTATGCTATTACCAGCGATGGTGATATGATGGAAGGTGTTACTTCTGAAGCCGCTTCATTGGCAGGGCATTTACAATTAGGTAACCTGATTTACCTGTATGATGATAACCATATATCTATTGAAGGCAGTACCGACATTGCTTTTAATGAAGATGTAAGCGCACGTTTCAGGTCATACGGCTGGCATGTACAGGATCTGCCGGATGTTAATGACACCCACGCATTTGAACTGGCTTTAATAAATGCTAAAGCCGAAACACAAAAACCATCATTGATCCGCGTTCGTTCGCTGATAGCATATGGCAGCCCTAACAAATCGGGTACAGCAGGCTCACACGGTTCGCCGCTTGGTCCGGATGAGATTAAGCTGGTTAAAAAATTCTTTGACTTTGATCCTGAAAAATCATTCAACGTACCTGATGAGGTATTGGAATACTATCACGCTAAAGGTGCAAGGGGTGCTGGCTCCGAAGAGAAATGGAATAAGCTATTTGCCGATTATAAAGTTAAATATCCCGAATTAGCTGCCGAATATGAACTGGCCAGCAGCGGTGGTTTACCACAAGGGTGGAAAGACAAATTGCCGGTATTTAAAGGCTCAGACCCTAAAATGGCTACCCGCCAGGCATCAGGTAAAGTATTAAATGCTGTTGCAGCAAGCCTGCCAAACCTTATAGGCGGCGCGGCAGATCTTTCGCCATCAACAGAAACCAATTTAAAAGAATTTGATTCATTTACATCTGAGAACAGGGCCGGCCGCAATTTCCATTTCGGGATCCGGGAGCATGCCATGGGCTCGGCAATGAATGGTATGGCATTAACAAAGGGGGTCCTTCCGTTTGGCGCTACCTTTTTAATGTTCTCTGAATATATGCGCCCGCCAATCCGTTTAGCGGCCATCATGAAGATAAGTCCGATATTTGTTTACACGCACGATAGTATTGGCTTAGGCGAGGATGGTACAACCCACCAGCCTGTTGAGCAATTAGCGTCACTGCGCTCTATCCCTAATATTACGGTTATCCGCCCGGCCGATGCTAACGAAACCACGCATGCATGGCGTGTTGCCATTGAGCACAAAGGCGGTCCGGTAGTTTTAGTATTCACCCGCCAGGGCTTGCCTATCCTCGATCAGGATAAATATGGTAAAGCATCCGACCTGGAAAAAGGCGCTTACATACTATCAGAAGCAAGTAAAACCCCCGAGCTGATATTAATGGCAACCGGATCTGAGGTAGCTTTAATAATGGAGGCCCAGGCAAAATTAGAGGCAGATGGTATCTCAACCCGTGTGGTAAGTATGCCATCATGGGAGCTGTTTGAGAAACAGGATGCCGCTTATAAAGAAAAGGTATTCCCTAAAGCAATCAAAAAACGTTTGGCTGTGGAAATGGCATCCCCTATGGGCTGGCATAAATACACCACCGATGAAGGCGATATGTTAGGTATGACCACCTTTGGCGAATCTGCCCCGGCAGAAGCCCTGTACAAGTTTTTTGGCTTTACAGTGGAGAATGTAGTTAATAAGGCTAAAGCGCTATTATAGTATCAGGTAGCGGGTACCAGGTAGCAAGATATAATTTGCATACCTGGCACCCGCCACTATCTAAAAGTATCAGGGTCATGATACTTGATACTAAATACTTGATACTAAAATGAATTGGGAAAGTAGTTTAATTAAAAACCTCGAATGGTCGTCAGAGATCATTAACGCCAGTGGTAAGCAAAAGGTAGCGCTTGAAATTGCCGCGAAGGTAAAGGATGGCGATGTGCTGGGCGTAGGCTCCGGCTCCACTGTTTACCTGGCCTTGCTTGCTATTGCCGAAAGGATCAAAGCCGAAAAGCTGAGCGTGTTGGCTATTCCTACTTCGCTGGAGATCTCGATGTTTTGCAGCAAGCTGGGTATACCGCTTACCAGTTTGTTTGAAAAAAAACCCGACTGGCTGTTTGATGGCGCTGATGAGGTTGACCCGAACAACAGCTTAATTAAAGGACGCGGCGGGGCAATGTTTAAGGAAAAGCTATTGATCAGCTCGAGCCCGGTGAATTATATTATTGTTGATGATTCAAAGATAGTGGATAAGATTGGCACGAATTTTCCTATTCCTATTGAGGTATTCCCGCAGGCGTTACTGCATGTGGAAGCAGAATTGAAGAGGCTGGGGGCCAATAGCATTGTTATAAGGCCGGCTAAAGGGAAAGATGGTCCCATTATTTCAGAAAACAACAACCTGGTTTTGGATTGCCGCTTTGATGAAGTACCCAATAGCCTGGAGAAGGATATAAAAAGCATTACCGGTGTTATTGAGAGCGGATTGTTTATAGGATACGACCTGCAGATACTGGTAGCATCTAATGATTAAGATTGTTACGTTACTGTAACGCAATGATGATATTTAGCTTACAATAAACAGAATATTAACAAAGAACTTTACAAAACAGATCAAACGAATACATTTGCAGAAATATCTATCAAATTCATAGGCATTCGCAAATTAACTCCAATAAAAAAATACAATATTTTAAACAAACCAATATGGCAACCAACAACGTAAAACAGATACATGATTTCGGACAGAGTATCTGGCTTGATTTTATCGACCGCGAAATCATCGCATCCGGAAAACTGCAAAAATTAATTGACGAAGATGGCGTAAGAGGCGTTACCTCTAATCCGGCTATTTTTGAAAAAGCGATAACCGGCAGCTCTGATTATGATAATGATATCAGAGAGCTTTCAGCAACAACCGAAGATAACGAGGAGTTATTTTTTGGTTTGGCCATAAGCGACATTCAGCAAGCTACCGCTTTGTTTAAAGGCGTTTATGACGAATCAAACAAAGTTGACGGATATGTTAGCCTTGAAGTTTCTCCGTTTTTAGCTTTAGATACCGATGGTACTGCAAAACAAGCAGAAGAACTTTGGAAAAAAGTTGACCGCGAAAACGTAATGATCAAAATCCCTGGTACTAAACCTGGTTTGTCGGCTATTCAGCAATCAATTGCAAAAGGCATCAACATTAATGTTACGTTGCTTTTTGGCCTTGAGCGTTACGAAGAAGTAACCGAAGCTTATATTTCTGGTTTAGAGGAGCATTTAGCTGCAGGCCATAAAATTGGCCATATTGCATCAGTTGCAAGTTTCTTTTTAAGCCGTATCGATGTTATTGTTGATCCGTTATTAGAAGCAAAAGGCGAAAAAGCGTTAGTTGGCGAAGTTGCCATCGCATCTGCCAAGAAAGCATACGAAATTTACAAAAGAGTATTCAGCACCGAAAGGTGGCAAAAACTGGCTGCAGAAGGCGCGCAGCCACAGCGTTTACTTTGGGCAAGTACAGGAAGCAAAAACCCTGCATTTAAAGATACCAAATACGTTGAGGCTTTGATTGGCCCGGACACTGTGGATACCGTTCCATTGGAAACTGTTGAAGCTTTCCGCGATCATGGTATTGCTGCCAACACGCTTGAAGCAGGTTTAGATGAAGCAACCGCCACTTTGGCCAAACTTAAAGACTTAGGTATCGACCTTGACGCCATCACTCAACAATTGGAAGATGAAGGCATCGAAAAATTCAATAAACCTTTCGAAAAACTGTTAAAAGCTATCGAAGATCAAAAAACTAAAGTAGCCTAAACGGCTTTATGGAAACCGCAAACGTAAAGATCCTTTTTTTCGACGTAGGGGGTATTTTGTTGTCGAACGGATGGGGGCACGAGGCGCGCGAGGAAGCAGCCAAAAGGTTTAACCTTGATTATGCCGAAGTAAATGCCCTGCACAATTTTATATTCAATGTATATGAAATTGGCAGCATCACGCTGGATGAATACCTGGATACGGTAATATTTAACCGCCCCCGCGATTTTGTTCGTGAGGATTTTAAGGATTTTATTTATTCTACCTCCTATGAGCTGCCGGATATGCTGGCATGGCTAAAGGAGTGGAAAAAAGGTTGCGGTTTCCGTATTATCTCCGTTAATAACGAAGGTAAAGAGTTAAATGATTACCGGGTACGTAAGTTTAAACTGCACGATGCGTTCGACGCGTTTGTATCATCGTGCGAGGTAAAAATGCGCAAGCCCGATCCGGGTATATGGCAGCTGGCTATGGGCATTGCCCAGGCATCGCCACAGCAATGTGTGTATTTTGATGACCGGATGATGTTTGTTACAACGGCTCAAAAGTTGGGTATCCGTTCTTTTCAGCATACCAGTTTCGAAAAGACCAAAAAAATATTAGAAGACCTAAAAAAAGAAAACCTCAAAACAACATGAGTGCAACAACAGATAAATATGCTTTTGGCATGATAGGCTTAGGCGTTATGGGCCGAAGCTTACTACTCAATATGGCCGATCACGGTTTTGCAGTAGCCGGGCATGATAAAGATGCAGCTAAGGTATCATCGTTAAATGATGAAGCCGGCGACAGGGCCGCTAAAGGCTTTGGCGATGTAAAGGAATTTATTCAAAGCCTTACTACTCCCCGGGCCATTATGATGCTGGTACCTGCCGGTAAAATTGTAGACGCAGTAATTGAGGAGCTTACTCCTTTATTGGAGAAAGGGGATATTTTAATTGATGGTGGAAACTCGCACTTTACAGATACCAACCGCCGTGTTGAAGAACTGGAAGCCATTGGTCTGCACTTTTTTGGTATGGGCGTTTCTGGTGGTGAGGAAGGCGCGCGCCGTGGTCCAAGCATGATGCCGGGCGGCGATAAAGATGCCTACGCTGTAATGAAGCCGATATTTGAAGCCATTGCCGCTAAGGTTGATGGCGCACCATGCGTAACTTACATTGGCCCCGGCGCATCCGGTCACTTTGTTAAAATGGTGCATAACGGTATCGAATATGGTATTATGCAGGTAATTGCCGAAACCTACGAGATTCTTAGAAAAGGCTTAAAGCTGGACAATGATTCTATACAAAAGATCTTCGCTCAATGGAACGCTGGCCGCCTGCAATCATTTCTGTTAGATATTACCAAGGATATTTTTGCATATAAAGCTCCCGGAGCTGATCATCTGTTATTAGATGATATTAAAGACGAAGCAAAAGCTAAAGGTACCGGTAAATGGACATCGCAAGTGGCTATGGACCTGGTTACTCCTATCCCAACCATCGATACTTCTGTATCAATGCGCGATCTGYCAAAATACAAGCAATTGCGCGAAAAAGCTTCAACCTTATACGGCGGCGATATTGAATTAGCCGGCGATAAAGACGAATTGTTGGTTGCACTTGAGCAGGCTTTTTACTTTACATCTATAGTTACTTACGCGCAGGGCATGCACTTGCTGTCAAAAGCTTCTGAGGAGTACAAATACGATCTTCACCTGGGCGAGATTGCCAAAATATGGAGGGGTGGTTGTATCATCCGTTCGGAGTTTTTGAATGATATTTTTAACGCGTACAATAAAGATCCACAGTTGCCGCATTTATTATTGGACAGCGATGTGCAAAAATTAGTAAGTGAAACACTACCGGGTATCAGGAAAATTTTATCGGGCACTATAGCCGCCGGTGTTGCCGCTCCGGGATACGCATCAGCATTAAGTTATTTTGATGCTTTCCGCAGCGAAAAAATGCCATCGAACCTTACCCAGGCACAGCGCGATTATTTTGGCGCCCATACTTACGAGTTGATAGGCAAAGAAGGAACATTCCATACACAGTGGACCAAAGCCGAAGACTAATCATAAACTATTAAAGCTGATCACAATGAGCTCAAGCACAAAATCAGACCCTACCATATTTATCATTTTTGGTGGCACGGGCGATTTAAATTCCCGGAAAATTGCACCGGCCCTGTATAATCTTTTTTTAGATGGCTGGATGCCTAAACAGTTTTCGATAATTGGTACAGGTCGTACAAAATTGACTGACGAGCAGTTCAGGGACAATTTACATAACGACATCGACCAGTTTTCGCGCAGCGGAAAAACTGACGAAAAAAAATGGGCCGAATTTGTAAAAAATATCTATTACCAGGTATCAGATGCAACCGACTTTGAAACCTATAAAGAATTTGGCAAGCGCATTGAAAAACACAATGCCGAATGGAAAGCCAAAGCCAATGTATTGTTTTACCTGGCTGTAGCGCCAAACTTTTTCCCAATCATCGCGTCCAACATATCAAAAGCCAAGTTGGCCGAAGATAAAAAACGGGTGCGTATCATTATCGAAAAACCATTCGGACACGACCTGGAAACTGCTAAGGAACTAAATTCATTACTAAAGAGCATTTTTGACGAGTGCCAAATTTACCGTATAGATCATTACCTGGGTAAAGAAACCGTTCAGAATATTATGGCATTCCGCTTTGCGAACTCCATTATGGAGCCACTGTGGAACCGTAATTATATTGAACACGTACAGATCTCGGTTACCGAGCAACTGGGTGTTGAGGAACGCGGAGATTACTACGATGGATCGGGTGCGATGAGGGATATGATTCAGAATCACCTGCTGCAATTGCTTTGCCACATAGCCATGGAGCCACCGGTTAGCTTTAGCGCCGATGAGGTACGTGATCGTAAAGTTGATGTATTAAAGGCCATGCGTAAGTTTACACCCGAGGATGTACGTAATTCGGCCGTTAGGGGCCAGTATGGCAGCGGATGGATGAAAGGAAAAGAAGTAGCCGGCTACCGCGAAGAGCCAAAGGTTAATCCCGAATCAAACACAGAAACTTTTGCAGCTATCAAATTCTTTATAGATAACTGGCGCTGGCAGGGTGTTCCGTTTTACTTACGTACAGGTAAACGCATGCACCAGTCATCATCGGTTATTTCCATTCAATTTAAAGATGTGCCGCATTTGATATTTCCTACTGAGGCAGCAGAAAGCTGGCAGCAAAACAGGCTCATCATCAGCATTCAGCCCGAGATGAGTATCCGTTTGCAGGTACAGGCCAAGCGCCCCGGAATAGATATGGTATTAAACGTGGTTGATATGGTGTTTGACTATAAAGGCACTTATACCAACCAGGCACCTGAGGCTTATGAAACCCTGATATTGGATACCATGCTGGGCGATCAGACTCTGTTTATGCGTGGCGACCAGGTAGAAGAGGCATGGGAATTGGTAATGCCTATTTTGAGCACCTGGCAAAATAAAAAGAGTTTGAATTTTCCTAACTATTCGGCTGATTCATGGGGGCCGGAAGCGGCCGAGGCATTAATTGCCCGCGACGGATTTAACTGGTTCACATTACCGGTAAACGGCAAAAAACGTTAGTATTATGAACTTGAATATATTTAATACTGCCGATGAGGTGCTTGTAGCGCTGGCGGATTATTTTGTAAAAATAGCTGACGCGTCAATTGCGGCGAGAGGTAAGTTTACTGTTGCCCTTTCGGGCGGCAGTTCGCCAAAAAAACTATATGAGCTTCTTGCCTCTACCAGTTATGCCGACCAGGTTGATTGGGAAAAGGTTTATTTCTTTTTTGGCGATGAGYGCAATGTGCCCCAGGACAATAAGGATAGTAATTACCTGATGGCAAAAACAGCCATGTTTGATCCATTAATGATAAGCCCAGCCAATGTATTTGCGGTTGACACTACGTTTGAACCGGCAGAAGCCGCTGCCAGGTATTGGGAAATGATCTCTACCTTTTTTGATGAGGACGAGCTGAGTTTTGATCTTGTATTGTTGGGTTTGGGCGATAACTCACACACGGCGTCGCTGTTTCCGCATACACCGGTTTTGCATGATACCACGCCTGGCGTAAAAGAAGTTTGGCTGGAAGATCAGCAGGTATGGCGTATTACGCTTAATGCACCCCTGATCAATGATGCCCGTTACATTGCGTTCCTGGTATACGGCGAAGGCAAAGCAATTGCTGTACACCATGTACTGGAAGATGAAGAAAATATTGAAGAATATCCTGCCCAGCTAATCGACTCCATTGTTGGCGAAACAGAATGGTTTTTAGATGAACCCGCCGCGGCGAACCTGGAAGGAGAATAAAAAATTAACGTCTAATTGTTCAGGCTCTCTGGCCTTGAACTAAATGCCTGCAGTTTATACATTGCAGGCATTTTTATTATAAGCTCCCTGCGTTCTCAAAATCATGCAAGCGATTCTTTAAATCGATGCCCGCTTAGCACTATAATAAAATAATATATGGCATAGCATTTTAAAAATAAATCACATATATGGTAAATTTCGGCGGCAAAACGGGCTAAGTTTATTTTATAGAAGGCTTGTGTTTGTTTTTTTATTTCAAATATGTTATGGCGGACTATTTTTGCTAAAAAATTGCTGTTCAGAAAGGGTGATTTTTAATGAAATTGTGTTTATTGCAAAAAATTAATAATAAATTCCCATTAAAGTCATATAACTTGTCGTGTATAGCAAAATTTGTGAATAAAATTCAAAAAAAATCTATTTCGTGTTAAATATATTGATTTATTGTCGTTGCAATGTGTGTTTTTTACACAATAGTTGATTGTGAAATTGAATTTATTGTATTTTTTTAGTTATTTTATTATAGATATTGTTAACATGTCTTATTTTAAGACATGTTTTTTGATATAATACTAAAAATCAGGTATCAATTTGTATTATGATTGTTGCAATCTATCTTGTAGATGCACAAATTATTAACTAATAACTGATTTACGTATGAAAAAAAGTTTTCTCAAAAACTTGATCGGGATACTATTGGCCTTATTTTGCCAATATGCCTATGCCCAAAATCGAACTATTACCGGCACTGTAACAAGTAAAGATGATGGTTTACCTGTCCCGGGGGTAAGCGTTACTATAAAAGGTACCCGCATAGGTACCCAAACCTCCGGAACCGGTAAGTTTTCCATCAGTGTACCCTCAACAGGTAGTACATTGGTTTTCTCCTTTATTGGATTTGCAAAAACCGAGGTGCCGGTTGGCAGCAGCAATGTGATTAATATTGCCTTGGCCAACGACTACAAACAATTAAACGAAGTGGTGGTAACGGGATCTGGTATAGCAACAAGCAAAGCCCGCTTAGGAATTGCTGTTGAATCTATCTCCGGAAAAAATTTACCACCCTCCCCGCAAGCCTCAATTGAGCAGGCCCTGGTGGGGAAAATTGCCGGTGCCCAGATTTCGTCTGTGGATGGTTCACCCGGCGCCCGCACTAATATTGTTCTTCGCGGTATCAATACCATACAAGGCGGTACTTCGCCAATGATTTTGATAGACGGGGTTGAATCGAGGTCTACCGATATCAGTTTGATTGATCAATCAACTGTTGATCATATTGAGGTTGTACAGGGTGCGGCCGCGTCAACCATCTATGGTGCTCAGGGTGCAAATGGTGTAATCCAGATCTTTACCAAAAAAGGGGCCCAGGGAAAAGTTAAGATCGATCTATCGAGCAGTGTTGCGGCAGGTAGTTACATCAATAACGGTAATGTACACCAGGCTAAGCTAAGCAGTTTTAAAACCGATGCTAACGGAAATTTTATAGATGGCGGTGGTAACATTATTAAACTGGATGAAGATGGTACTTTCCCTGGTATTACATGGGCTTATCCATCGGGTAATGGAAACCCTACTGCAATGTCGAACCCATTAAATACGGCACATCAGCAGTATGGCACCAACCTTAAGTATTATGATCACCTTAAACAATTATTCCGTACGGCCTATACGCGTAATAATAGTGTAGCTGTATCCGGCGGATCGGAAAAAAGCGATTACGCTTTAACCATATCCAACAATCACCAGGAAAGTAATATTGTTAGAAATGGATATAATGACAGAACCAATTTAACCGCAAATATTGGGACCGAATTATTTAAAGGGTTTACACTTAGATCAACCACACAATTAATATATACAAAAAATACCCTTAACCCATCATTCGGTATAGGCGGAAACGCAATATTTAACGCGCTTAACTCTTCTCCTTTTTATGATTTTAATCAAAAATTACCTGATGGAAATTATCCCTATTCACTAAACTCAGGTACAGTGAGTGTTAACGGAAGTARTCCTTTTTATAATTTACAATATGCAAGCAAAAAGGATAACAGGATAGATATTATTGAAAACATCCAGGCCGATTACAAGATCAATAAGTTTATTGAACTGAGTGCCAAATACGGGATAAACAACACACACCAGGATATAAATTATATTTATCAAAACCAATCCGGAAACGCCAACTCAAATGATACAGAAAGCTGGGTATCACTTAATAATAATGCTGATAATACCGGCGAGGTTGATAAGCAAAGTAACAATACAACTTTTCAAAACTTTAACGGATCGGCTACCATCAGAACCGACTTTGAGAAGGATTTCCACTTAAACGTTCCTATTACAACCAGTACTTTATTACAATACGACTATAGGAAAAATCATCTTAATCAGTTCCTTTCATATGGATACAGCTTACCAAGCTATCCAATATACAACTTCCAGCAAACGCAAACACAACAAGTACTGCAGGATTACACAGAGCCTTTTGTAACCTATGGCTATGTTGTTAACCAAAAAATTGATATCGGAGAATATGGAGGTATCGGCGGAGGTTTCAGAAGTGATTATTCATCTGCATTTGGCCAGGGTTCAAAACCGTTTACATTTCCAAATGCAAATGCCTACTTAAGGCCATCATCGTTTGATTTTTGGAGAAACAGTAGCCTGGGTAATCGCATACCCGAGTTTAAATTAAGAGCGGCTTATGGTAAAGCGGGTATACAGCCCGGCGCTTTTGACAGATATCCTACATTAGATCCTAAAAACGTTGGCAGTGCTTTAACGTTTGCGTTGCTAAATGCTCAAAAAAACCCGAATCTGAATGTTGAGGTATCAAGGGAGTTTGWAGCAGGTACCGATATCGGGATTAAAGGCCTCGAAGGAAGTTGGCTGAGTGACATTAATTTAAGTGTAACTTATTGGAACCGTAAAGGCAGCAATATAATTTATGATGTTAGTGTTGCGCCTTCAACAGGCCCGCTTACATTAAAAACCAACGCAATTGATATGTCATCAAATGGTATTCAGGCATCTGTAAATATCAACGTGTTGAAGGCGAGGAATTTTAATTGGAATGTAACCACCAATTTTAGTCACCAAACATCAAAAATTGATAAAATAAACGGTCCGCCAATTATCTTAACATCGGCAGCCGGCAGCACCCAGGAGGTTTTGATCGCCGGGGCAAAAATTGGGCAGATTTATGGTTACAAGGCGTTAACAAGCCTTGATCAAAAAAACCAGTCGGGCGTGGCTTATATCCAACCGGCAGATTATAACCAATATGAAATAGTAGAAGGCAGGGTGGTAAATAAAACAACCAAAGGCATTCAGTTTACCAATGAGGTTTATGCCTTAGGCGATCCAAACCCCAAGTTCAACATGTCGTTTATAAATAGTTTCAATTATAAAAACCTCTCATTCAATTTTCAGTTCGACTGGGTTCATGGAAGCCATTTATATAACCAAACCAAGGAATGGATGTACCGTGATGGCATAAGCAGCGATTATGATAAACCGGTAACCATAGATGGCCAGACAGCAGCTTACACAGCATATTACCGAAGCATATATGCTGATTATTTTGGAGCAAGGAACGGTCCGGCCCGTAACGGGACTAAAGATTATTTTTATGAAGATGCATCTTTTGTTAGGTTAAGAAATCTTTCTGTAGGGTACGATTTCACTTCGCTGATAGCTAATAAAGTTTTCAGAAGAGTAGTGTTAACGTTTGCAGCCCGTAACATTTTAACGTTTACCAAATACACCGGATTTGATCCTGAAATAAGCTCGGGTACTTCAAATTCATCATTTGATAGAGGGGTAGATCATGAC
>NZ_JBFUKF010000073.1:0-17891 GCF_056400985.1 Mucilaginibacter sp. P4_G9
GAACTTACCACGGTGCTTAATTTTTCCTGAAAGTATCCTGCCGCGTTTTTGATCCGGTCATCAGGGTATTTAGACAACTGCTTTTCAAGTTTAACCGCCACAGTCAATATATCGGTTGTTACTTCTGGTAGCAATGTCTCAAATTTGGTAAAACGCTGCTCAAGGCCACTGAAGTTGAATAGCTCGCTCAAAAGGTAGTTATGGTAGGCCTCCTGATGTTTTTGCAGCGTTTGCCTGTTCGGCTGCTGACCGGCCATTTCGTGGTTGAAATGTCGCACCGCTGGGTCAGCAATGACGTTGGCAGCGCTGACCAGCTTTAATAATACTAAACCTTCCAATGAACGGCAGCGGCTGAGGGCCACATATGCCTGTCCGTGTGTGAAGGCAGCGCTCACATCGATAACGGCTTTGTCAAAGGTCAGCCCCTGGCTTTTATGGACAGTAATAGCCCAGGCCGTTTTCAGTGGGATCTGGGCAAAGGTACCTGCATTTTCTTCGCTAACATGTTCCCCGTCCGCCTGGTAGCGGACGTTTGACCATTCCAGCGCCTGTACTTCTATCTCGTTACCCTCGGGCGTTAATACATGGACCGTGTCGGGGGTTAACCTGACCACCGTTCCTAGCTTGCCATTATAATAACGTTTTTCGGGGGAGTTATCATTCTTCACGAACATCACCTGCGCGCCCACTTTCAGTTTGAGCACCGCGTCCGTCGGAAAGGCGTCTGCAGGGAAATCACCTCGCACGGTCGCTTTATATTCCGTTACCGGATAGTCAATAGCGTCCAGACATTCCTGGTTGATCTGCTGTGCGGCCTTATTGTGAGTGGTCAGCGTGATATAAGGGTCGCCGGCTTCGGGCCGGAAGCCTTCAATATACCGGGCGTTGAGTTGCTCAAGACTTTCGGCGTTTAGCTGCTGTTCCCGCATTTCATTCAGGATGCGGATAAAGCGCTCATCGCTTTGACGGTAGACCTTATCCAGTTCTATACGGACGTAATCTGATTTTTGCAGGACAATGCTGCTGAAAAAATATGGCGTGTTATAATAGGGTCTCAGAACGGACCACTCGTCGTCCCGGATGATAGGGCTCAACTGGGCAAGATCACCGATCAGTAAAAGTTGCACGCCGCCGAAAGGCTGGCGGCTGCCGCGGACATTTCGGAGGATCAGATCGATCTGGTCTAGCACATCAGGCCGCACCATGCTGATCTCATCGATCACCAGCAGCTCGAGGCTTTGCAGCAAAGCGCGCTTTTCGTCATTATACTTGGCTTCCGGCTGTTCCGGCAGATTCGGGGGTAGGGGACCGAAGGGCAACTGGAACATGGAATGGATGGTCATGCCGCCGGCGTTGATCGCCGCCACGCCTGTAGGAGCAACAATGGCCAGTCTTTTTTCAGTCGTCTGGCGTACCTGCCGCAAAAAGGTGGTTTTGCCGGTGCCTGCCTTTCCCGTCAAAAAGACAATGGTATTAGTCGTATCTACGTAAGCTTGAGCGAGATTCAGTGCGGGATTGTCCATCGGCCCGCAAAAATACTTTTTTTGCTGGATAAGCTGTTGGTAAGGCTATCATACGAAAAGGTTTATTTCTATTTTCGTGCAATGAAGAATTTCACAATAAGCAGAGGGAAATACGTTMGAGTTTTTTTCGATGAACCGCCGGAAAGTACAATTGTTCTACGTTTATGTCTCAGTAAATGGAAAGAAAGAACGGTTCCATATGCAGCTGAATGAGGAGTTGGGAGAATTTTGCATTACGGATAAAGTGCATTATCCGCCGGAGTAAACAAGAAGAAACGCGCCGCGACCAAAACGAGGTCACTATATTATCAAACACGAATTGTTTTGGACGATCCTTTTAGCGTTGTTATCAGGGACCTTCTACGTCGGGCAGCTAATAGGGAATACGAGGTATGACATAAGCACAAATGAAATTAGAGAAACTGACAAACTATTAAAGGATTCACTAAAACTGCAACGGCGAACAATTGAGGTATGGAAATTTTATGGATTCTTTTTCTTGCCAAACAATTCCCGCAACTTATCTTTGGCCATTTCCAGCGTTTCTTTTTCCCCGGAACCCAGATTCTTTCCCGCCCTGTTCTCATAAAACGTGAGCATAGACATCGCGCTTTGATAAGGCGAAGATTTACGCCGGTCGCTTTGTTCAGCAGAGTGTTTCAGGGATGCCGCTATTTTATCCGGGTCACCGGATTTAAAAATATCCTGTTCCAGGTCCATGGCATTGCTGTGTTCAGTTACATCAGCCGACCATTTTTTTACTGTTTTTTTCGTTTTTGTCGTCATGGGATAATTGCATTAATCAAAAACTAGGTACCCCTGGTTTGGCCGCTAAACCAGCTTGACCACGCCTTGCCGCGACGCCTCTTTTTGCGCTTCCGCTTCCGCCTATTTCATGCTGCCATGAATTTTATTAAAGCTGGTTAAGTGTCAACCTGCGCTGCTATCATCTTCAACATCATCGGAAGGGAAAGTTTTAGTTTCGCCGCTATCCAGTTTAACAACAACATTGTCGCCAATAATTTCGATCACCTCACCCGGTCCTTCGGGTGTTGTGATGCGTTGTCCCTTTGGTAATGCCGCGCTATTCATCAGGTTATTGATTTATTTTGTCATCCTCAAAGTGGCCCCGGCAGTATTGCCAAGGCCCTTTTATCGGAAGGTTATACTTAATTATCAGGAAAAGAATCCTTCTTTTTTGGGTTCTGTACTGGCCCGGTAATTCACATTATTTTCAGCGATTTGAGTGAGTAGCGTATCAGCTTCCTTTTCTTCTGCTAAAGTTTGACTCAGGATATCTGCAGCGTCATTATAACCCAGTGTCTTTGCCAGTGTCACCATTCCGCCATAGGTGGCAATTTCATAATGCTCGGCTTTCTGACCGGCAAAGATGAGGCCAACATCGCGCTGGGCGGTGCCTTCTGCCGTATCGTCAATGATATCTTCGCCTTCGTCCACAATACCTGCCATCGCCGGACATTTGGTGGTGTCCACATCCTCACCAATGATGCCAAACACCTGCTCCAGGCGACTGACGTGGTTTTGGGTTTGTGACAGGTGGTTACCAAAAGCATTCTTCAATTCGGGGGAGGTAGCAGCGTCCTGCATTTTAGGCAGCGTTTTAACCAGTTTTTTTTCTGCCCATAACAAATCTTCCAGTTGATCAACAAAGAATTCCTTTAATTTAGAATCCGCCGCATTTTGAACTTGAGTTTCCATAGATCAATCATTTAATGTTCATGAATAATTTCTTAGAAGTTAATTTAATTAACAGGTTGACTTGGGCTTTGTTTAAGAAAAAACAAAATTTTACCATCCTACTTTTATACAATTGTGAAAATCATAACAGGGAGCCATTTTTATAAAACTGTAACATCTTTTTGTTGTTTTCTTATTAATTAATGAGTCAGGCTATGTTCCGGAAATTGACCAATTGACATCCAGTGATCAAAATAAGAACTTATTGTATCTAAAAAATCAAAACCGATGGAAACTGCAACCAAAAAGCCAAAGAAACAAAATCGCCAGCCAGGTATTGAAGCCAGGATGGAACCCCGGCCGGAATGTATCAAAGACACCTATAAAGCAGCCGGAAAACTAACAGATAAGGTAGCTTTGGTGACCGGTGGCGACAGCGGTATAGGCCGCGCGGTATGTCTTCATTTTGCCGATGAAGGTGCCGATATCGCTATTGTTTATTTAAACGAAGATCAGGATGCCAAAGAAACCAAAGACCTGGTAGAGGTGGCCGGACAAAAATGCCTGCTGATCAAAGGTGATGTAAAAGATAGCAGCTTTTGTAAAAAAGCCGTCAAACAGGTGATCAAAGAATTCGGCAAGCTCAACATCCTGGTGAACAATGCCGGTATGCAAGTGCCTCAAAAAGACGTCAAAAATATCAGCGATAAGCAGCTGGAGAACACCTTCCGGACCAATATTTTCGCTTATTTCTATTTCGCCGAGGCTGCGCTGGAATACATGCAGGAAGGAGACTGTATCATCAACACCACTTCGGTAACCGCTTACCGCTCATCGCCGGCGCTGATYGAYTAYTCTTCCACCAAAGGTGCGATCACCACGTTTACCCGTTCACTGGCTACCAACCTCGCTGAAAAGAAGATCCGCGTCAACGCGGTGGCACCGGGGCCGGTATGGACGCCACTGATCGTATCCACATTTGATGAAGAAAAGATCAAAAGCTTTGGCAGCGAAACCGCGATGAAACGCGCCGGGCAGCCATCAGAACTTGGGCCTGCCTATGTTTTCCTGGCCTCTGATGATGCCTCGTTTATTACCGGGCAGGTAATCCATGTGAATGGGGGTGAAGTGGTCAATGGCTGAGCCGGACTGATTTATATTGTTTTTCCTTCATCAGCACCCTGGCCGGAGACGGCCTGCCGCCGAATCATTTTGTTTCCGTCTTTCATAAATAGGATGGATTAAGTTTTTTCTTGGGTACTTTAGCCCCTTCTCTACGGGTTTCGGAAAGACCGATAGCAACGGCTTGCTTTTTAAAAGTCACTTTTTTACCGGTTTTGCCGTTTTTTAATATGCCCTCTTTCATTTCATCCATATACTTTTTCGACCTTGCATCAGCAACAAGTCAGCCTGTACAACGGCATGCCTATAAAATTGAAAAACAATAACAAGCGGTTGAAACTGTAACTTAGAAATGACAAAAAAGGATTTTCTTTTCGGAAATGTGCTATGTTAGATTATAGTGGAGAATTACAGGATATTTGTTTTTCACTAATAAATGAACTTTTGACATTTTAGGCTCAGTTTGATTAATGCCAATTATATCCAATTCCTTTTTGTTGGCCGTTACTTGTCAGTAAGTTTTGGCTCGTCCTGGTCTGCATCTGCTGTCCTTTTTGCGAAGAGCGTGTAAGCCAAGCCGCATTGCCTGCTGCAGCATCCACTTCTGTGAATGTTTTTCCTTTTTTCATAGCTATTTTTTGATAACAGCATCTGTCGCCACCTTCGCCGCTTTTTTAGGAATGATCGTTTTTTTATCGATCACATTAGCCGCCGCATCGCTGAGCCCGTCCTTAAACTTTCCGGTTATGTGTCGACGGTACTGCGCGCCTTTGTTAGTCAGGAACAACCAGCCCAGGCCGATGCCTGTCGCAACGCCAAGCGCGATCYCAACGATCAGGCCGGTATGGTCTTTTTTTTCAAATGGATTTTTCATAAAAGATTAATAGATTTAATCACTTAATGTTATAGGTTAAATATCCGGTTCCTGGTAGTCCCGGATAAGGAAGATCAATTCCGCCTGTTCAGCTAAGGTTAGAAGATTGCCCTCATACTTCCAGTCGGCACCAGCAATGATGAACTGCCCCAGGTAATCTGGATTCAGCCCATCTGGCAGTTTGCCGGCTGTTTCCTCCGCTTCCAGGGGTTCGGCCAACAAATAGATTTCATTTGGAAAGGCGTCTTCGTAAATCTTGAAAACGCCGGTCGGACGCAAACCTTGTTCACCATCTTTTCCAAGGATCGACTCAATGATGACGTAGCTATCGCTGCCATCGGACCGGTGAATACTGGTATGTACAGGATTCATCATATCAGGCTCCTTTCTTAACCTTCAAACTACTCATCAATTGATCGTAAAGATCGTCGCTTTTAGCGGCCTTCGGTTTCAATTTCTTAATGGTCGGGCGTTTACCTTTGGCTTTAGCTTCAATCAGTTTCAACAACTCCGTATGGTATTCGTCCTTATACTTTGACAGGTCCAGCGGTTCTGCATATTGATTGATCAGGGCCAGGCCCATATCCAGTTCTTTTTTATTCACCGCTGGTTTGTCATCCAATTTCAATTCGTCCTGGTCACGGATCTGCTGCTCAAAACGAATGCGCGTAACCACGATGGCTTTTTTTACCGGGTGCACAATGCACAAGCTTTCCGTACTGCGCAGGACGAACCGGGCCAGTCCGGCTTTACCGGATTTTTTTAGTGCCTCGAGCAATAATGCGTAGGCTTTATTATTTTTAGTTTCGGGTTCGGTGTAGTACGAGGTTTCATAAAACATCGGATTAACCGATGCGATGTCAACGAAATTCTCGATCTCGATCACCTTGCTTTTTTCCGGGGCAGCAGCTTCAAAATCCGCATCCTCGACGATCACATAATCATCATCATATTTGTAACCCTTGACGATCTTATCATAAGGTACTTCCTTTTTAGTGTTCTCGTTCACCCGCTGGAACTTGATATGTGCGTGGTCGCGGCTGTCCAGCATATCCAGGTCCAGTGTCGAAGTTTGCACAGCAGCATATAATTTGATCGGGATACTTACCAGCCCAAACCCGATTGAACCTTTCCAGATGCTTCTCATAGCTTTAATTTTCTGATGTTATCATTGATGTCCTGCGGATGGTGTGCCTCGATCTGATCCGCCAGCAGATGCAGTACTTCCTCCGCAACATTTCCGGGATTCTGGCAGATATGAAGGAAGTCATTGTCGTCCGGCGTGAAGCTGGCGACGTAAGCACCGTTCTCACATATCCGGTACTTACATTTATCATCTTCGTGGTGTACATATTCGCCCACCTCGAAATGATGTACTTCCTTATCAATGCTTATCGTGATTCCGTAGTTTTCCATAAGATAAAAACGACTTTAAGCGGCTTTTGTTTAAATTAAGCAAGCTTGTTTTCAGGCTGCAAAACGCCTGACATGATCTACCAATTCCGTCAGGTCAAATGGTTTGGCCAGGAAATCGTCGGCTTCGCACTGCTTCTCTTCAAGAGTCTGCCAACCGTGGTTTGCAGAAATAATAATAATAGGAATATCATGGGTCGCTGGCTGCTCCTTCAGTTCTCTGCAAATATCCCCGCCATCCCGGTCACCCAATTGAACGTCAAGCAGCACAATATCCGGCTGTGTTTGCTGCACCGTATCCACTACGGCCTGGCCATTGCCCAACCCGGAAACCTTGTAGCCCTCTGACTCCAGTGTCATCACGATGAGCTCCCGGATATCCGGATCATCGTCAACGACTAAAATTTTTTTCGAATCGTTTTGCAATCTCTTATAAGTTTTAGTTGGTCAATGGTAATATTCCGTTTCTTAGTCAACGGTGCGGCTCCAATCTTATCCAATGAAAGATAAAGAACAAACCAAGCGAAAGCTTATTGATGCAGTAGGTCAGATCATTAAAACAAAGGGTTTTAAGGACGTTCGCATCAGTAATGTTGCGCGCGAGGCAGGTGTTGATAGAAAATTGGTATGTCGTTACTTTGGTAATTTAAATAACCTTACAGAAGTTTATATCACTGAAAATGATTATTGGATAGTCTTTTCGGAGCATCTGAGATCGCTTCTAAAAGATGCCAATCCTGGCAATAGCCAATTAATAATAACGGACATTTTGCAGGAATTATTTAAGTTCTAGCATTATTGACAAAAGTTGACTTTTATTGCTCAATAGTGTAATGAAGTCCTTTTCTGAAAGTATAGTTTTGGGTCAATAATTTATAAGCCATTTTTTAAAATTGGAGAAACATTTGAATGTTGACGCAAAACATCATCAATAATACTTGAAGGTATTAGGCCATCGATGTCGCATGGGCAAACGATTTCCATGCAATCCATCGACGGGCGGAATCTTCACTTGTATTTTCGGCAATTTATTATTTATAAAAATTGATTTTAAGTTAAAGTATCTACTATGAATATGAAACGTAATGCATCGTTGCTGGCGGCGGGCTTTGTAATCTTGGCAGGATTAAGATCACAGGGACAGTCTGCAACTTCGGGCAAGATCGATCCGATAACCGAAAATGATACCACGCGAAGCCTCGCACCATTCTTTATCCCGGCAACCGCATCAAAAAAGACCCCGAATCCTGAGGGATTTATTCAGCGGTGGTTACTTTTAGAGCCCATTAATAAATCAATACGGAGTAATCTTGTTTTTACAGACAACTACCTGAAAACACAATTTGAAACCGATTATTTTCCAAACCAGTTTACGGTTATCCCGAAAGATCTGGAAAAAGTAAAAGTTGGAGAGCAGGAGCTATTATGGCATGCATTGGAAAGTCCGGATTTCAACCTCAAATTATTTCGTTTTGCCTACGGGTTAAGGAAACAGACCTATGCCGTTTTGTTTTGGGCGGTAACCATAGTCAACAGTCCGCGGGAAATAAAAAATGTAAGATTGGCAGTAGGGTCAAACGGAGGATCAATGTGGTGGCTAAATGGAAAAGAAGCAGTGATACTTGACGGCGATAGACGCATGGTAATGGATGATTGTGTCTCGACCCGATTGACACTCAACAAAGGCAAAAATATCATACGGGCAGCAGTAATCAACGGGCCCGGACTTAGTGATTTTTGCGTTCGTCTGCTGGACGAAAAAGGAAGTCCGATAAAAGATCTCACTATCAGCCTAAAATAAATTAGTTGATCATCCCACTTAACGTCGAATTTGTATAGCAATTAAGTAATTATGAAACTAATAATAAAGGGAATAAGCACCATAGCCCTATTTTTATTGTGGTTAACCGGAAATGCGATAGCACAAGTTGGTAAACCATTTATACATGATCCGTCAACTATCACAGAATCTGATGGAAAGTATTTCACATTTGGAACAGGTGGAGGCGGATTAATATCCGAAGATGGCTGGACATGGGCGGGAGGCGCAGTAAGACCCGGCGGCGGAGCCGCTCCTGATGTATTAAAAATTGGCGACCGCTACCTGATTGTATATGGCGCAACTGGCGGTGGCCTGGCGGGCGGTCATAACGGAACAATACTTACCATGTGGAATAAGTCGCTTGATCCAAAATCCCCTGATTTTAAATATTCAGAGGCTGTCAAAGTTGCCTCGTCCGATGGGATAGAGGATAATGACGCGATAGACCCGGCGCTTCTTCTGGACCCAAATGATGGAAGGTTATGGTTATCCTACGGCACCTATTTTGGGTATATACGCCTTGTGGAACTTGATCCCAAAACGGGTAAGCGTGTGGAAGGTAATAAAGCATTAAACATAGCCATCGATTGTGAAGCCACAGATCTGTTATATCGGGACGGATGGTACTATTTGCTTGGAACACACGGCACATGCTGCGATGGCCCAAACTCAACCTATAATATTGTTGTTGGCCGCTCCAAAAAGGTAACGGGTCCGTACCTTGATAACATGGGAAGAGATATGTTGAAGGGAGGTGGCAAAATGGTAGTTACAGCTGGCGACAGGCTGATTGGGCCAGGGCATTTTGGACGTATAGTAGTTGAAAACGGCGTTGAAAAGATGTCTTGTCATTACGAGGCAGATCTGGATCAAAGTGGTCGTAGCGTGTTAGGCATCCGCCCGTTACTATGGAAAAATGGATGGCCTGTTGCGGGTGATAATTTTAAGGATGGAACTTACGAGATTGAGTCTGAGCGTAGGGGATACGCCTTAGAATTAGGTGTTGATTTTATAAGAATGCCGGGTGGAATGCGATTTAACCGAAATAATGATGAACCCGTAAAACCGGTGCCGTCCCAGGAATTAGCAGATGTAGTTAAAAGCTGGCCAGCTGAAAACATTGGTGTAAGGATAGGTGATTATGTATTTCGCCCACATCAAAAATGGACTATTTCACAAGTTTCTGCCGCAGGAGGATATTTAGGCGGACCATATTATAAAATAGTAATTGCCGGAACAGACCGTGCATTAGCAGCAACAGCAGAAGCTGAACTGATAACAGTCCCAACGTTTACCGGCACGCCCGAGCAATTATGGCGAATTGATCAGTTGACTGATGGAACTTATAGAATTATGCCAAAAGTGGTTCCAAATTCGAAAGAGCAATTGACTTTAGTATCTTCTGGCGACAGCACACCTACACTCGCCAAATTTGATATGAATAGTGATAATTCTAAGTGGAATTTTAGGACTCACTAACTTATTTAAATGTGATCTGGAAATGCAACTATCCTGAAACTTAAATTATGCAGATATGAATTTTAAATGTTTAGTTATTGTATTAATGGTTACCCTGGCCTGTTGTATTGCCAAGGCCCAAACTCCTGTAGATATCAAGGAAGATTTTCAAGCTTCCGGCCTTAACCAGCCGGGGCAGGAATATCCCCAGGTTAATTCGCAAGGTTATGCACGTTTTCGTATAAAGGCAACTAATGCCGACAGCATACGGGTTACTTTAGGCCTGGGCGGAAGAGGGGGTACTAAACTTACCAAAGGCGCTGACGGGTATTTTTCTGGCACAACGGAAGGTCCAATGGACGAGGGGTTTCACTACTACCATTTAATAGTTGATGGCGGCATATTTAATGACCCGGGCACATTGAATTATTATGGATCCACCCGTTGGGAAAGCGGTATAGAAATACCGGCTCATGACAAGAACTTTTATGCCTTAAAGGATGTACCTCACGGTAATGTGCAGCAAATACTTTTTCCTTCAAAAAGTACAAATACCCAGCGGAGGGCTTTCGTTTACACACCTCCGGGTTACGATAAGGAAAGATCGAAATACCCGGTGCTGTATTTACAACACGGCTGGGGCGAAGACGAGACTGCATGGAGCAACCAGGGGCACGCCAATCTGATCATGGATAATTTAATTGCCGAAGGCAAAATAAAACCCTTCATTATAGTGATGACTTATGGCATGACCAACGATGTTAAAATAGGAGCGGGCGGTTTGAGGAATTTTAAGATAGATGCTTTTGAAACCGTATTAACTGATGAATTAGTGCCTTATGTGGATGCCAGCTTCCGTACAGTTGCAGATAGGGCGCACCGTGCGATGGCAGGTTTATCAATGGGAGGCATGGAAACGCATTTGATAACACTTGCTAGGCCAGATGAATTTGCATACTACGGTCTTTTAAGCGGAGGGACTTATACTCCCGCTGAATTAAAGGATAAACCTAAAGCTAAACTCATTTTTATAAGTTGCGGCAGCAAGGAAAATCCTGCTGGCGTAAATAAAGCTGCGGCTGCATTAAAAGAAGCTGGTTACAATGCCGTATCTTTTATTTCAGAAAATACTGCCCATGAGTTTCTAACCTGGCGCCGCAGCCTGAAAGAACTTGCACCGCTGTTGTTTAATGACTGAGTGGTCTTATCGTGTTAATATATTAAGTATTCTTAAAAATTTGGATGGGTGGCCGTGAAGGTAGAGAGCGGCAATAAGTTTATCGTTATGGTAAATGCACAGGGTGCTTCGCCAACAGAATCGGCAAGTATTCCCTTAACCCAAAAACGGGTGTATTTAAAGGTAGCGTGTGATTTTAAAGACCGTACTGACAAAGTGTATTTTTATTACAGCACCGACGGGAATAAATGGATACCAATTGGCACCACGCTTCAAATGGCTTATACCATTCCACACTTTATGGGTTACAGGTTTGGTCTTTTTAACTACGCCACAAAAGTTACAGGAGGATATGCCGACTTCGATTATTTCCGGTTAGGCGATAAAATTTCAACCCCAAAATTGTAAATGATGAAAGATTTTAAGAAATGCGCAGCGCTAATTGTATCTATCTTATGGTTCAATTGTTTGATGGCACAAAACCCACTTATACAAAACCAGTTCACCGCCGATCCCTCGGCCCGCGTTTTTAACGGCAAGGTATATCTTTATCCCTCACACGATATTCCGGCCACGCCCGGGCATGGCAAACCTGGTTGGTTTTGTATGCAGGATTATCATGTATTCTCATCGCCTAACCTAACCGATTGGACGGATCACGGCGTAATTGTAAGTCAAAATAAAGTGCCCTGGACCGACTCGACAGCATATAGCATGTGGGCTCCTGATTGTATTGAGCGGGCCGGAAAATATTATTTTTATTTCCCCGCCACTGCAAAATCCGGTAACCCCAAAGGGTTCTCTGTTGGTGTTGCAATTGCCGACGAACCTTACGGCCCCTTCGTTCCACAGCCGTTGCCCATAGCCGGAATTCATGGCATAGATCCGAATGTACAGATCGATAAGGACGGACAGGCGTATATTTATTGGGCGCAGGGAAACCTGTACGGCGCTAAACTCAAAGCTAATATGCTTGAACTGGCATCGGAGCCGGTAAAACTTGAAGGCTTCCCTGATAAGGGCTTAAAAGAAGGGCCTTATTTATTTGAACGAAAAGGTATTTACTATATGACCTATCCGCATGTAGCTGATAAAACAGAACGGCTGGAATATGCCATGTCAGATAGCCCTTTAGGGCCTTTTAAATACGCCGGCGTAATTATGGACGAATCAGCTTCTGGCTGCTGGACAAACCATCAATCGATTATCGAATTTAAAAATCAATGGTACTTATTTTATCATAATGACGACTTATCGCCAAGCTTTGATAAAAACCGTGCGGTACGGGCCGATAGTTTGTTTTTTAATGAAGATGGCACTATCCGCAAGGTTATTCCCACATTACGTGGCGTTGGTGTAACCGCCTCATCAAAAAAAATACAGATAGACAGGTTTAGTGCTAAAAGCGCGGATGGGGTAGAGGTGGGGTTTCTCGACACGATAAACAAATTCAAGGGYTGGAAAATTATTTTCAATAAAACCAATTCGTGGGTGAAATATAACAGTGTGGTTTTTGGCAAAAAAACAACAGGGCACATTAACATAAATGCCTGTTCAGCAACCGGAGGAACTTTATATATAAGTACTGAAGATAAACCGGGCAAGATTATAGCGAAACTTGTTATACCAAAAGGAAATAACTGGAATGTTGTTAAAAAAGCAGTTTCATCTATGCCTCGCAGTGTCAGCAACATTATAGTACAATTAAAAGGCGGCGACCGTGTAGAAGTTGACTGGATAAGCTTTGAATAAGCTTTATATACCGTAAGTGTCTGATAAAGCTATCCGGATGAAAACCCGTTGACATACACCTGTATACACGCCGCTAAAATCAAGTGACACTAAAGTTATTACAACTGTTCCTCGCTTTTTCTTACACTTTGTTTGCTCAAATGCAAAAGGCACGCGCAGATCTGCCTGGCATAGAAGGCATTGTTACAATGACATAAGAGCCTCTTTTTTATCCATCACGCTGCTATTCTCTACCTTTCTATAATCGGATGGAAGCATATTAAACTTCTCTCTAAACGACCGGGAAAAATAATGAGGTGTCGCAAAACCTGCCTCATAGGCTATTTGTGTAACGGTTAAATCACTCTTCAGAAGCAATATTGCGGCCCGGTCGAGTTTATATGATCGGATAAATTCAACAGGGGGAAGACCGGTAAGCTCAAATATTTTGGTGTAGAGCGCCCCCCTGCTCATCGACAAATGTTCGCTGAGATCTACAACAGAGAATTTTGGATTATTTAAGTTGTTGTCTATGTAATTGACCACCTTATTTAAAAAAATTTCTCCGCTCGATGACACCTCTATGTCTGGGTGAATAACTTTTAATTGCTTTTTATAGGTGTTTTTAAGCATGGTGTTGAGTTGCAAAAGATTTTTAATCTTGACATTTAAAATTTCAAAATTAAAGGGTTTGGTCAAGTAATCGTTTGCCCCGGATTCGAGTCCTCTTAGCTGCTCATCTTCGCGTGTGCAGGCGGTAAGCATTATCAATGGGATGTGGCTGGTACGTTTATCGGCTTTTATTTTCCTGCTCAGCGTAATGCCATTCATAAATGGCATAGTTATATCGCTAATGATCAAATCAGGATGGCATGATAGCGCCTTATCCCAACCCTCTATACCATTTGAAGCCTCAACAATTTTATATTGGGCCATTAAACTATCTTTAATATAATAGCGAAACTCAACGTTATCTTCTACAATAAGCAGTACCGACATGTCTGTAATTGTCTGGGCAATATTTCTTTTTATACGGGAATCTTTTTCTTTAACATCTGTTTTAACCGGCAGCTGAATTTCCATTGACCTATCAGCAAAAACTTCAAGAGGAATTAACACGCTGAAATCTGAACCTTTTCCTAATTCACTTTCAACAGTAATGCTGCCACCATGCATTTCAATAAACTCTTTAGTAATTGAAAGGCCGATTCCGCTTCCCGGATTTACGTTTACTATATTAGGATCCCCTGCCTGATAAAACCGTTTGAATATTAAATGTTTTCTATCCGGGTCAATACCAATACCGGTGTCACTTATTTTAAATTCCAACACCGCTTTATCTATGTTGGACGTGGGATGCCTGGTAATATTTACAGAAACACTCCCTCCGGGTAATGTAAATTTAAAAGCGTTGGAGAGCAGGTTAAATAAAATACGCTCCACTTTGTCGTGATCAAAGCGTACGAACAATTTTTCCTGGGGCGCCTTATAATTAAAAGTGATGCTTTTCGATTCCGACAAATCATGAAAAGAATCTACAACATCGCCTATGAATGAAATTATTTCACCTTCGGTCAGGTTAAGCTTTAATTCTTGTTCTTCTAATTTGCGGAAATCTAAAAGTTGGTTTACCAAATTCAACAGCCGTCGCGCATTTCGTCGTATCACTGCCAGTTGTCCAGTGGTTTGCTCGTCCTTATGTTCTGCTAATAGCTTATCTGCAGGCGCCATGATAAGTGAAATTGGCGTACGGAACTCGTGGCTTAGGTTGGTAAGAAATTTAATCTTAAGCATATCAAGTTCATGCAGCCGTTCTGCTTCCTTTCTTTCCTGTTCAAGCGCAAGTTTACTTTTTAATTTTTTTATACCCCGGTGACGGATGAACAGAAGTGCGCCCACAGCCATCGACGCATATAGCAAATAGGCGTACCAGGTCATCCATATTGGTGGGTGGATCACGATGCGGATTTGTGCGCCTGTGTTGTTCCATATTCCATCGTTGTTGCAAGCCCGCACTACAAACAGGTATTCTCCCGGGTCTAAATTGGTATAATACGCTGTGGTGGCCGAACCTACATAATTCCAGCTTTTATTGAATGATTTAAGAATGTAGGCATATTTGTTCTGCTGTGGAAGCGTAAAATTAATTGCAGAATAACTGATCGAAAAGTTTTCCTTGTAATCCAGATCAATCTGCTTCGCTACCGAAATATCTTGTTTAAGTGGCGAGTGGCTGCCAGATAATACATTGTTATTATTTACTTTAAGGTTGGTTAAAAATACCGGGGGGGCATTGTTGTTACTTTTTACCTCTTGCTGTGGGTCAATATAATTAAAGCCCTTGGCACCGCCAAAGAAAAGCAGTCCTTTGGTTGACCGGAGGCCCGATCCGTCGATGAAAGCATCATTTTGCAGGCCATTGTAGGCAGAATAATGAGTGAATTTTTTAGACGCCGCATTAAGCATGCATATTCCTTTATCAGTACTTAACCATATGTTACCGTTATAGTCTTCCAGTAGTTTATGCACTACTCCATCTGGCAGTTCGTCTGGTGCGGAATAATTAACCAATTTTTTTTGGTTCAGATTAAAGCAAAATAATCCATCTCCGGCAGTGCCAATCCACATATTGCCATTATGGTCCTGCAACAGCGAAAATGTGCGATCGATCGCCATTCCGGTATTTTTATTATTATACACCCTGAACTTTTGAGTTGTAGGATTTAAAACTGCTATTCCACTGCCATAGGTGCCAATCCAAATATTTCCGTCTTTATCCTCTTCAATAGCCCTGATAAAACCATTAACAGGTAACTGCCCTTCCCTGGCAGAAGCAGGGGTTGATACGTATTTAAAAAAGGTTTTTTTATCAGGGTCAAACACATTCACTCCGCCGCCATTGGTTCCTATCCATATTTTGCCCTTGCTGCTTTCCTTCAAACAAAAAATTTCGTTGTGGTTTATATGCGCATCGCCGTTTCCTGCATTTAACTGTTGGTAGCCACCGGTTTTTGTGTCGTAAATGAATAGGCCGTCCTGAAAAGTGCCGATCCAAAGTTGTTGGTTGCGGTCRAGCATCATACTTAATATCGGAAGACCGGCAGAATTATTCCTTGTTTTAGATTTTATAGCAATATGACTGAACAAACCGCTCCTGATGTGAAAAAGGTTCAGCCCGCCTCCATCTGTACCAACAAACAGATCTCCATCCTTGTTCTCGGCGAACGATGAAACGAAGGGTGCGCTTAGTCCGGCAGGGTCATAGGCATTATTTTGCTTCGAATTAAATAAGGTAAGGTTCCTGTCATACTTATCCACGCCTCCCTGGTAAGTGCCAAGCCAATAAATCCCATCGGAATCATTATATATGTAGCGGATAGATTTGCTGCTTACACTGAATTGGTCCCGGTCGTCATGATTGTAGCGTTTTACCTTTCCGGATGCCGGATCTAAAATATTCAAACCGCCTTCGGTACCTACCCAAATTTTATTACCGTTCGCGGCTGTGCTATAAATAAGGTTGCCGCTGAGCGTACTATCGTTATTAGGCTTGTATTTATAATTTTTAAAAGTTTTTAAATCCGGCGATAAACAACTTAGTCCATCATTAGTTCCTATCCATAACCTGTGCTGGTATTCGGCTATAGTATTTATTCCCTCGTTTGGGATACTTGAGGGGGTGTTGTTTTCATGCCGAAAGGCAATGAAGCTGTTTGATCCTTCGTGATAAAGATAAAGGCCTTTATCCGTACCAATCCACATTCGCCCCTGGCTATCCCTGAAGATGGATAATATGACACCCGAACGGAGTTGCCCCGGTTTGTGTTCGTCAGCCTTATAAAATATTTCTTTTTTTGTTTTGGGGTCAAGTACGCACAAGCCTCCTATCATCCCTATCCAAAGACGGCCATTAGCATCACCGTAAATAGATTTTATATAGCTTTTTGCAAGATGACCACCTGCAGGACTCTCCGGGTAGGTCCGGAACTGATCGTGAGAACGGTCGAGGTAATATAAACCGCCCCCCATTGTACCTACCCAAAACTGCCCTGCTTCATCCTCATACATGCTGGCTACTTCTTTGGAGCGATAGCCCGATTTATCTGCCGGATCAAAGCGATATGGCTTATGTTCCATACCGTCAAATCTGTCCAATCCATCGGCGGTTGCAAACCATAAAAATCCATAGTGGTCCTTTGTGATCGCATTAACCGTATTCGAGAGCAAACCGTCGTGAGATGTCATTACAGTAAATCGTATAGCCTGCCCACGGCATTGAATAGTGATGCCGAGTGATACCGTTAATATAATTAAAAACAACCGGGTAACCGTAGTTTGCTTACGTGAAAGAGAGGGATTTAACATGCCAAATGCCATAGCTTTTTTAAAAAATGCACAGCCATCCGTTTTTATCGGCAGATGATTGTACTGATAAATTTAATTTCGAAAACAAGAGGTTTATAAAGGTGCGACTTCAAACGTTTACTGAAAATCACATAACGTAAATGTAAACCATAAATCTACAAAAAACAATCGATTGCATAAATAAAAAAATAGTGACCTAAATTGGATATCTGGCGAAATGTTTATATGCATATTTGAATATGATAGCGTAACATATCCGATAACACCCTCTTAATTTATTGCAAATTGAGGGCAGCAGTTTATTATTGATATGCCTTCAGTATAACGATTTCTTTCGGCGCCGAAATGGGATGTTAAACTAGTAAATGATTTAGGATTTTTGATATTGTGCGCCTGATTAAGGCGTCGATGTCACAAAAGACCACTTATTTCAACTAAAGTGTTGATTTATTCAACATTTGTGGCACATCAAGTTCTGTTTTCAAAATACTTTTGGTCGAACTTGATTTAACAATTGTTGGTTTCACCATTGTTCCATTTTTTATTCAGTGGACTAAATTCTGAGGCTATGGATGATTAATACTTATTCGCCAGGTGAACCACCAATTTTTGAACCAACACTTCAATTTAAAACGCCTGGGTACAATCTGAATTAACTAAATATCATGAACCAATTCATCCGGCTTATTGGCCTTATAACCGTTTTCT
>NZ_JBFUKF010000074.1:0-17808 GCF_056400985.1 Mucilaginibacter sp. P4_G9
CTTCAATACCATAGCCGAGCAGTTTTTCGTGAACATGCTCATAGATCTCGTTATCAGGGTCGTCCAGTAACCGGATCAAAGAGTTTACTTCCGTCGGATTTATCATACGCTATACTGCTAAAATACTAAACTTTTTTACTTTTGCAGTGATGTTAAGTTTCAGATTAGTGCAAGATTATGTGCGGCATCGCCTCAGGGCAAACAACAGGCATGGCGTACATTCTCCGTTTGTATATAAGCTGATAGATACAGTAGTATACGATTATAAAGACCAAAAAGTGTACCATGAGGCTGAAGCTCTGCATATACCCGGTCGGAAAACAGGGGTATTAAAGCCTAAAGTAAACCAGCTGCTTTACAGGTTAACCGCTTATTTTAATCCGGCCACTATTATTGAAATTGGCAGGGGAGATAGCATAACAACCTTTTACCTGCAAAAGGCCGCACCTGATGCCAGGGTTTATATTATCGAAAATGATGGTACAATTGCCGGCATAGGCGAAGCAACAGTTGATATGATTCTTTTTAACAGCAATCAGTGTAAGAATGAAATGCTGAACTACTTTGAACTATGCCTCCCCAAAACGCATAAAGATACCATGCTTGTTTTTACCCGTATTTATCAAAGCAGGGAAACGAAACAAGCCTGGACTCAAATCAAAGCACATCCAAAGGTTACGCTAACTATTGATCTGTTTTGGATAGGCCTTGTGTTTTTTAAACAGGGGAGGAGTGTTAAGGAACACTTTAGGGTGAAGTATTAGCGATTTTGTCTGAACCGAAATTTATCGAATTTATGAATTATTTGAATTTTATCTTGAAGCTGAATATTCAACGTTCAAATAATTCTATAAATTCCTTAATTCGATAAATTTCGGTTCGGAAATTAAAACGATTGCCCCAGCGCTGCATAAAATCCGCTCTGCCGCGCTTCTCCCGTAACCTTTTGGCCTATACCGTAATCAGCCCTGATACTAAGGCCCTTCTCAATATCAAAAAAGTAACGAACACCGGCGCCGTAATTGGGTTTCAATTGTCCCCAGCTAAAGCTTTTGTTAAAAACCTCTCCGGTACCTATAAAACCTGCAAGGCCAATGCGCGGACTTAAGCGGTAACGCAGCTCGGTTTGGCCGGCAAGCATATTACGGTCGCGGTACCGACCGTTGTAATACCCCCGCATCAGTTCGTCATTGCCCAAAGCGGGCATTAAATAAAATGGTGACTGTTTGCCCGTAAGGCTTTGCTCCTGTATGTCGACCCCAAGAACCAGTTTTTTACTAAGCGAAAAAAACTGGGAATATTCTATATTAAATAAGCCGCCTTTATAATCATTATTGCCAAATAAGCCATGCGTAATTTCAAATGATGTGTTTATAATGGCACCTTTAGTAGTGTAGGTATTATTGTTACGGCTATCAAAAATAAGGCTTGGGCCAATGTAGGCGCTGGTGCCGCCTTCACGGTTTTCAACTCTCGGGTCGGTATAAAAAATGCTGTTTGCTTGTCCATCGCCAAAGCTGTACCTGTAAGCACCTGCCACAAAACCGGCATATAAGTTATCGGTAAGTTTTTTTTCGGCTCCTATATATAATTTAATTCTTTTTTGCCCAACACGATCAGTATTAGCTTTAAGTGTATTATTACCAATGCCATAAAAATCAAAAGGGAAGTTTATATAGCCGATGCCTGCTGTATAGTGATATTTGTTGTGTGGTGTCCAGTAGCTGGTACTTAAACTAAGGCGGTTTTGACCTTTGGTTGTAATGGTAGCGTAAGTAAAAATGTTTGATACACGCGTGTCGCTTTTAAGGCTATCGGTATAAAATGAATACAAACCAGCCCCGCCCACTTCAAGCCCGGTTTCGGGTGCCGAACTGAGAACCGGTAAAATAACAAAGCTGCTTTTTTTACTGCTATCCTTATCAAAATACATTTTACGGATAAATTTAGGGAGAAGGTTTGTTTGCGAAAACGCAGGTTGCAGGCAAAAAATAAACAGCAGAGTTGTTACAAATGTCTTCATAGGCAATTTTTGCTAATATAGCCTCATTTGCCTTTATGATAGTTGAATTTTAGAGTATTTTGAATTTAAAAATCATAATTAACTAAAATGCCTACTTTTGCACCTGAATTTTATTGATACACTATGAGCATCACAAGAGGACCTATTTCGCAGTTTATTGAAAAAAACTACCTGCATTTTAACTCAGCAGCATTAATGGATGCCGCCAAAGGATATGAGACCCACCTTGATGAAGGAGGTAAAATGATGGTAACCCTGGCGGGCGCTATGAGCACTGCCGAGCTGGGCATTTCGCTGGCCGAGATGATCCGCCAGGATAAAATTGACATAATCTCCTGTACCGGGGCCAATCTTGAAGAAGACATCATGAACCTGGTAGCACATTCACACTACAAAAGGGTGCCCAACTACCGCGATCTTAGTCCGCAGGAAGAATGGGTTCTGCTGGAGAATCACTACAACCGCGTTACCGATACCTGTATTCCCGAAGAAGAAGCTTTCCGCAGGCTGCAAAAACATATTCACAAAATATGGAAAGATGCTGATGACAGCGGCGAACGTTATTTCCCGCACGAATACATGTACAAAATATTACTAAGCGGCGAGTTGGAGCAGTATTATGAAATTGATCCTAAAAACTCATGGATGCTGGCTGCTGCCGAAAAAAACCTGCCTATAGTTGTACCCGGCTGGGAAGATAGCACCATGGGTAACATATTTGCATCCTACCTTATTAAAGGTGAGCTGAAGGCATCAACCATGAAAAGCGGTATCGAATATATGGCCTGGCTTGCAGATTGGTATACCAAAAATTCATCGGGCAAGGGTATTGGCTTTTTCCAGATAGGTGGCGGTATTGCGGGCGATTTCCCGATATGTGTTGTACCTATGCTTTACCAGGATATGGAGATGCATGATGTACCTTTCTGGAGTTACTTTTGCCAGATCTCGGATTCAACCACCTCGTATGGTTCATACTCGGGTGCTGTGCCAAATGAGAAGATAACCTGGGGTAAGCTGGATATACACACCCCTAAGTTTATAGTGGAGAGCGRTGCCACCATTGTAGCGCCCCTAATATTTGCCTGGATACTAAAACAGTAACAGAATTTAAAATCGATATTGGTGATAAAACCATTAAAAGATTTTCAAAATGATATAAATACATGCTAAAGGGTATTTAAATGGCATTTTTTGCATTTATTTAGAACGATTATAAATTATAGGTTACTGTCATTTATGTGTCAGCGATACTGTAATAAATTTTACTTTTGTGCCTGTAATATTCAGATGGCGCATACATCAATACAGYGGAATAAACATTAATATAAAAATTATTTAGCATAAATACACTCTATGAGAAGTTTCTCATTCATTTTTAAACAATTCTCAAGATCAGTTTTACTGATTGTTGGGTTTGCTTTTTTAAGTCTTTCTGCTGCTTACGCACAAACGGACGCTGCTAAAGGCGAAACCATTTTTAAATCCAAATGTACGGCGTGTCACAAGATCGACCAGATAATGACCGGTCCGGCGCTTGGTCCGCAGCTTACAGAAGAAACAGATGATAAATACCTTATCAAATGGATTCAGAACAACCAGGCCTTAATCGCTGCAAAAAATCCTAAGGCTCTTGCTATTTATAACAAGTTTGAGCAGAAGGCGATGACCACCTTTACAGATCTGTCTGATGCAGATGTAGGTAATGTTATTACTTATGTACGTGCAGAGTGGAAAACAATGCAGGACGCAAAAGCCAACCCGGCTAATAATGCTGGAGCAGCTAAAGTTGAAGAAGGTCCAAGCGGCCTGGTTATCTGGGGATTGGTTGGCGTTGTTGTAATCGCTTTCATTGTAATATTAGTACTTAACAAAGTTGTAGGAACATTAGAGCGTCTGCTGTTAAAAAACAAAGATCTTGTAGTTGAAGAGGAGCCGGTTGCGGTTGATAAGAACGCTTTACTTAAAAAGATCCTTAAAAACAAAAAGCTGGTGTTCTTTATCCTTGTATGCGGTACCATAGCAATGGGAAGCTGGGGATGGGTTTCCCTGTGGAACACCAACGTACACACAGGCTACCAACCGGTGCAGCCAATCAAATACTCTCATGAGTTACATGCCGGTACTATGAAAATAGATTGCCAGTACTGTCACTCAGGTGCATATAAATCAAAAAATGCTTCTATCCCATCATTAAACGTATGTATGAACTGCCACAAGGTTGTTAAAACCGAATCGCCGGAGATACATAAGATATATGATGCTTTGGGTTATGATCCAAAAACTCAGAAGTATGACAGTACAGCAGCCAAGCCTATTCAATGGGTAAGGATTCACAACCTGCCAGATCTGGCTTACTTTAACCACTCGCAACACGTAAAAGTTGGCGGTATTAAATGCCAAACCTGTCATGGTCCTGTTCAAACTATGAAAGAGGTATACCAATACTCGCCGCTTACCATGAAATGGTGTATACAGTGCCACAAACGTACCGAGGTTAACGGTAAAGGAAACGCTTATTACGACAGTATACTTGCAGCTCACGACAAGATTAAAAAAGGCGAGAAAGTCACTGCCGCAGTTTTAGGTGGTATCGAGTGCGGTAAATGTCACTATTAATAAATAAGAATTTAGCATTACAGTTTATATAGCTTAAATGGACAGCAATAAAAAATACTGGAAAGGTTTAGAAGAACTAAACAAAACACCAGAATTTGTTGAGAAAAATAAAAACGAGTTCGCAGAGCCTATTCCTATTGAGGAAGTGCTGAGCGGATCTGGTTTATCGGCTAAAACTCCCCGCCGCGACTTTTTAAAGGCGCTTGGCTTTGGTGTTGGTGCTGTTACACTGGCCGCTTGTCAAAAAGTACCTGTGCATAAATCAATTCCTTACCTTATAAAACCTGAGGAAGTTACACCTGGTGTAGCTAACTACTATTCTTCAACTTATGAAGGACAGGCTATTTTGGTAAAAACACGTGAAGGCCGCCCTATTAAAGTTGAGGGTAACCCGAATGACGTGTTTGCAAAGGGTGGGTTAAGCGCACAGGGACAGGCCTCGGTATTAGATCTGTATGATGTAAACCGTACACAGGATCCTAAAATTGATGGCAACGATGCGGCATGGCCCGAAGTTGATGCTTTTGTTTTACGTGAACTTGCTGCTATTGCGGCTGCAGGTAAAGGCATCCGTATAGTTACTTCAACTATCCACAGCCCGTCTACTTTAGCAGTTATTGCTGATTTTGTTGCAAAATATCCAACCGCTAAGCATATCAATTATGATGCGGTATCCTATACAGGTATTATCCAGGCTAATCAAAACAGTTTTGGTAAAGCCGTATTACCACATTACAATTTTGACAAAGCAGAAGTGATTGTAAGCTTTGGCGCTGATTTCCTTGGTACCTGGATCTCGCCCGAAGAGTTTACCCGCCAATACGTATCAAACCGTAACAGCAAGTCACTGGAAAGCAAAAAAATGTCGCGCCACATCCAGTTTGAGGCAGGAATGAGCTTAACCGGTACCAATGCCGATAACCGCTATCCTATCAAACCATCTGAAGAAGGTGTTGCCTTATTAAGCTTATACAATGCTGTTGCGGGTACAAGTTTAGCTGGTTCAAAAAAACTAAGCAATAAAGCTATTGATAATGCCATAACCCTTGCCGCTAAAGAATTAGTTGCTGCAAAAGGTAAAGCATTAGTAGTTGCAGGTTCAAATGATGTAGCTACGCAAACTTTAGTAAATGCCATTAACTCATTATTGGGTAGCTATGGTAGTACTATCGACCTTGATAATGCATCAAAACAATATGCCGGTAACGATCAGGATTTTGTAGCGTTTGTAAAAGAATTAACCGCCGGCCAGGTTGGCGCGGTATTATTCCTTAACGCTAACCCTGCTTACGATTACTTTAAAGCAAAAGAATTTACCGACGCACTTAAAAAAGTACGTTTAAAAATATCATTCTCAGATCATAATGATGAAACTGCTTTACTATCAAACGTAGTAGCGCCAAATCATCATTATTTAGAATCATGGGGTGATGCCAACGCTGTAGAAGGTTATTATACCGTAATACAGCCAACAATTAACCCGGTGTATAACACCCGCCAGGCTGAGCATAGCTTACTTGTATGGAGTGAGAGCCCTGTTAAGGATTACTATACTTATGTACGTAACACCTGGGACAACGGATTATTGGCAAAAGGCGGCTTATCCGGTCAAAAAGGATGGGAAGAGTTGTTGCAAAAAGGCATGATCAAAACTGCTCCTTTAGCGGCTGGTGTCTATACTTTTAGCCATGATCTTAACGCTGTGGCACAAACTATATTAGATCATAGCAACAGCCTGGTATCCGGTGATAAATTTGAATTACAGGTTTATCAATCAGTGGCAATGGGCGATGGTAAACGTGCCAATAACCCATGGTTGCAGGAGCTGCCAGACCCGGTATCTAAAGTTACCTGGGATAACTTTGCTGCCATGTCAATGGCAGATATTAAGAAGCTTGGTTACGAAGAAGGCGATGTGATCAAAATTGAAGTTAATGGTTATGCTGTTGAGGTACCTGTATTGGCTCAGCCAGGTCAGGCGCAAGGCACTATATCGGTTGCTGTTGGTTATGGCCGGGTAAGTGCTGGTACGGTAGGTAATAATGTAGGTAAAAACGCATTCCCTTTCTATACCTTCCGTAACGGAACATTGCAAACTACTGCTGTTATTACATCATTTGGTAAAACAGGTATCATATCGCCGCTTGCGCAAACACAAACTCACCACTCATACGAGGGCAGGAGTGTTATTCGCGAAGCTTCATTTACAGCATACAAAAAGAACCCTGCTGCCGGTAGCGGTAACGAGGGCGAACATAAGGACTATAATAAAACCAGCCTTTGGGATGATCATGACCGCCCTGTTTACGACTGGGTTATGGCCATCGACCTTAATGCATGTACCGGTTGCGGTGCCTGCGTGGTAGCTTGTAGCGCCGAAAATAATATTCCTGTTGTAGGTAAAGATGAGGTTAAGCGTCGTCGCGAAATGCACTGGATCCGTATTGACCGTTACTACAGCTTTAATGACCATGGCGACAGTGAAGAGGCTGTAACCGAAGAGAAAGAAATTGCTAAGCTTACCAATTTTGATAATGTATCGGTAGTTCATCAGCCGATGCTTTGCCAGCACTGTGATCACGCACCTTGCGAAACAGTATGCCCGGTATTAGCAACCGTTCACTCATCAGAAGGATTGAACCAAATGGCTTACAACCGTTGTATCGGTACACGTTATTGCGCAAATAACTGCCCTTATAAAGTACGCCGTTTTAACTGGTTTAACTATTGGAACGACTCTCGTTTTGATAACTACCTGAACAATGAGCATACACAACTGGTATTAAACCCTGATGTTACCACACGTTTCCGTGGAGTAATGGAAAAATGCTCAATGTGTGTTCAACGGATCCAGGCAGGTAAATTAAAAGCCAAAATGGAAAAACGTCCGCTTAAGGATGGTGAGATCAAGGTTGCCTGCCAGCAAACATGTTCGGCTAATGCTATCGTATTTGGTAACAGGAATGATAAAAACTCAGAAGTTTATAAAGCATTACAGAGCGAAAGAACTTACTACGTGCTCGAAGAGTTAAACGTTCAGCCAGGTATTGGTTACCAGGTTAAGGTGAGAAATTTATCAGAATTAGAGGCTTAAAATTTTTATATACAGAGATTAAAATATATGGCATCTCATAGTGAATCAATAATAAGGGAACCGTTAATCACGGGTAAAAACATCACCTACGGTCAGATTACTGACGATGTATTACGCCCCGTAGAAAATATGCCGGGTAAAGCCTGGTGGATCGGTTTTAGTGTAGCGTCATTGGGCTCCCTGCTTTGGGTTTTTGCCATCAGCTATACATTTTGGTTTGGAATAGGCTCGTGGGGACTAAATAAAACAGTTGGATGGGCCTGGGATATTACCGGTTTCGTGTGGTGGGTAGGTATCGGTCACGCTGGTACGCTTATCTCGGCGGTATTGCTGTTGTTCCGCCAAAACTGGCGTAACTCCATCAACCGCTCGGCCGAGGCCATGACAATATTTGCGGTAATTTGTGCTGCTACCTATATCGGTGCTCACATGGGCCGCCCGTGGATGGCAGTTTACTCATTACCTTTACCAAATCAGTATGGCTCATTATGGGTTAACTGGAATTCACCGCTTATCTGGGACGTATTCGCGATATCAACTTACTTCTCGGTTTCTTTGGTATTCTGGTATACAGGTTTATTGCCTGATATCGCTACCATCCGCGACCGTGCAACAGGCTTACGCCGCCGTATTTACTCAGTGTTGTCATTTGGATGGACAGGTTCGGTTAAAACCTGGCAGCGTTTCGAGACCGTGTCATTAATCCTGGCAGGTATCTCAACACCACTGGTACTATCTGTACACACCATTGTATCAATGGACTTTGCAACATCACTGGAACCGGGATGGCACACAACCATCTTCCCTCCATACTTCGTTGCGGGGGCTATCTTCTCTGGCTTTGCCATGGTGCAAACACTATTGTTAGTAGCACGTAAAGTATTAGGCTTAGAGAACTACATCACCATGTTCCACATCGAATCGATGAATAAGATCATCCTTTTAACAGGGTCTATCGTAGGTGTGGCTTATTTAACAGAGCTTTTCATTGCATTTTACTCACAGGCCGAGTATGAGCAATACGCGTTCATGAACCGTATCTCGGGACCGTACTGGTGGGCATACTGGAGCATGATGACCTGTAACGTAATTACACCACAGTTATTTTGGTTCAAAAAAATCCGTACCAATATCCCATTGGCCTGGACACTTTCAATCGTTGTAAACATCGGTATGTGGTTTGAGCGTTTCGTAATTATCGTAACATCACTACACCGCGATTATATCCCATCAAGCTGGGCCATGTTTTATCCAACCTGGGTTGATGTAAGTGTCTTTATCGGTTCAATAGGTTTATTCTTCACCATGTTCCTTTTATTTATAAGGGTGCTGCCTTCAGTGGCTATGGCCGAGGTGAAACTGATACTTAAAAGCTCAAGTGAGCAAGCAAAAAGAAAAATACTTGCAAATGGCCATGTTGAACCAGCCGAGGCTRAGTTTTATGTTAGCTCATTAGGTAAGTTTGATAGTGTTGAACAGTCTTCATACGAAAAAGTATAAAAATGAGTAGCACCAAATATATATTAGGCATTTTCGATGATCCGGATGATCTGATGCACGGGATCGATAAATTACAAAAGAGTAGCGTACCTATTTATGACGTTTATTCACCTTGTCCAATTCATGGTATTGATGCTAAATTAGGTATCAAGGATTCGCGTTTGGGTTATGCAGCGTTCATGTTCGGCTGTTTAGGTGGTACCATTATGTTTAGCATGGTTTACTACATGCTGGTACATGACTGGCCTACCAACATAGGTGGAAAGAATGCTTTTGCCATACCAGATTTTGTACCGGTAACCTTTGAGTGGACCGTGTTATGGACTGCTTTTGGGATGACGTTTACTTTCTTTTTTGCAACGCATCTTTTCCCGGGCCGTGCGCCAAGGGTAATGGACCTGCGTGCCACCAACGACAAATTTGTTATCGCCATTGATGCAAAAGGTAATACACCGCATGCAGATATCACCAATTTATTAAAAGAAGCAGGAGCTGTAGAAGTTAAGCATAACGACAGAAAATATGTTAGCTATGAATAAATTTAGAATATTAGGAACAATAGTTATCATTATCGCTGCTTCGATAGTTGTAACATCGTGCAAAGATAAAAGAAGTACTGGCTGGGAGTATGCCCCTAACATGTATGAGCACACCGCCTACGATCCCGATCAAAAGAACCCTAACTTTAAAGATGGTAAAACCGCCCAGGTACCACCGGCCGGAACTATTCCGGTAGGCTTTACCAAGTTTGATTATCCCAACACAAAGGATGGTTATGAACTGGCAAGTGTTGAGGTTAAAACTGTTTTAGCRCAAACTCAGGCCAATTATAAAGATGGCAAGATTTTGTTTGAGCATTTTTGCTCGCCATGCCATGGCGAAAAGGGGCTTGGTGATGGAGAAGTGGTAAAACACGGTTATCCACCTCCGCCATCGTATTCAAGCGGACAGTCGTCACGTGGCGGCGCAATGAAAGACTTAACAGACGGTAAAATTTATCATACCATTACATACGGTGTAAACGCCATGGGTTCATATGCCTCACAGCTTAACCCTGAAGAGCGCTGGAAAGTGATCATGTATGTTCACCATTTACAAACATTATAAGAATAAAATTGAATGAGCACTCATAATAGTTTTGACGAGCAATTTGAATTTACCGGCAAGGTAAAAACATATAGCCTGGCTGCCATAGCAGTAGGGGTTATAACCATACTTGCCGGGTTTTTGACCGGATTTGGCGAACGCACATTTGCAAATTTATTGCTGATGAGCTATTACTTTGCCTGTGTTTGTATGGCAGGTGTATTTTTCTGCGCATTACAATATGTTGCGCAGGCAGGTTGGTCGGCTTCATTGATCCGTATTCCACAGGCATTTGCTAAAACATTGCCAATAGCCGCTATTATATTATTGGTAGTAGTAATAGCCGGTTTAAATATTACACACAGTACCGAAATTGAAGGCAAGCAGGTTGTTGCACCTTATTTATATAAATTGTGGAACATAGCTGGTGTTGCAGTTAAGGGTAATGCTAATTATGATCCCATTATAGCAGGTAAATCGGTATTTTTAAATCAACCTTTCTTTTTGGTACGCATGGTTGTATTTTTGGGTAGTTACGCTATTTTTGGTTCGCTACTGGTTAAATATTCAGAAGGTGAAGATGAGTTGGGGGGGATGTTTTACTATCGTAAAAGCTTTACCATATCATGTTTATTTCTGGTAATATTCGGATTTACCTCACCAATATTTGCTTTTGATACCATCATGTCATTAGAGGCTCACTGGTTTTCAACAATGTTTGGCTGGTATAACTTTGCCGCTATGTGGGTTAGCTGTTTGGCTATTATTACTTTAACTATTATTAAATTAAGAGAAAATGGTTACATGCAGTGGATTTCACAGGATCACCTGCATAACCTTGGCCAGCTAATGTTTGGTTTTTCTATCTTTTGGACATACGTATGGTTTGCACAGTTCTTACTGATATACTACGCCAACATTCCTGAAGAAACCGTATACTTTTTACGCAGATGGGAGCCTGAGTTTAAACCATGGTTCTGGTTAAATATCGTAATCAACTTTTTAGCGCCGTTATTGATAATCATGTCTCGTGATTCAAAACGTACTACAAAAGTATTAAAGGTTACCTGTTATGTTTTAATTATTGGCCACTGGCTTGATTATTTTCAAATGGTAATGCCAGGTACGGTAGGTCCAACATCGCAATGGTATACCGAAATACTTTGGATTGAAGTTGGTGTGGCTATAGGGTTTGTTGGGCTGTTTGTATTTTTGACGATGAATGCGTTGAGTAAGTTCAAATCAATAATTCCTAAAAAACACCCTTTCCTGCAGGAGAGCCTTCATCATCACATATAATAATTGTTATTTTTGCAACAAGTACAGAATACCAAACAAACATTAAAATGGCATTCAAAAAATTAATAAATTCTAAATTCTTACTATCGTTTTTCGCTGCGTTTATGCTTATGGGCACTAACCTGGTGATAGCGCAAACACAAGCTGCAGCAACCGGTACTACCGAAGAGGCCCCCCAAGTTGATTGGACCGGTGTTGCCTATTATTTGCTTTTGTTTTTACTGATATGTATTGGTGTGGCTGCAGTAGGTAAAATTTTAAAGATTTACGACCTTACCCTTAAAATTCAGGGTAAAAAAGGCCTTAAATGGAACAGCGTAATGGGCTTTATTTGCCTTGCATTCCTGCTTGCAGGTATATATGGGTCTTATTGGTCATTTACTGTTCAGGGGAGCATGACCTTACCAGAAGCAGCCTCTATTCACGGGATTAAAATTGATCAGATGTTCACCGTTACAACAGTGTTAACGATGATTGTGTTTTTCATTACGCAAATATTATTGTTTGGGTTTTTATTTCAATACCGTCACTCTGATAAACGCAGGGCACATTTTTTGCCGCATAATAATACCATCGAAAAAGTATGGACCATAGTACCTGCTATAGTATTAACTATATTGGTTGTCTTCGGATTTTTTACCTGGCAAACAATTATGGATAACACTGATGCTAAGGGCGAAGTTGCAGCCATCGATGTGGATATAACCGGTCACCAATTTGCCTGGGAACTACGTTATCCTGGTAAGGATGGCAAGTTAGGCCCTAAAGACTTTAAACTAACTACTGCATCAAACAAGCTGGGTGTTAATTTCAAAAGGAAAAGCAGCTTTGATGATTTGTCTGCCGATACCATGTACCTGCCGGTAAACAGATCTGTAAGGTTAAATATACAAGCCCAGGATGTTATCCATAGTGTTTACATGCCACACTTCAGGGTTCAGCTTAACGCCGTACCGGGATTACCAACCTATTTTAAATTTACCCCAACTATTACTACTGCGCAAATGCGCACCCGATTGGACGACCCTAAATTTGAGTACTTAGTGTACTGTAACAAAATATGCGGTGGCGGTCACTATAACATGCAAAAAATTGTGCGTGTAGTTTCTGAAGCCGAATACCAGACATGGTTATCACACCAAAAACCGTACTTAACCGATGGGTTAAGGAAGGAATTGCATTTCGCAGCCGCGGAACCGCAACAAACAGTGTCTCAAAATAGGTTAGCGTTAAATAATTAATATAAGATAAAAGAGCGATATGTCAACATTAGCAGTTCACGATCACGGAGTAGCACATCACGACGAACACGGTCACGAACATCACCATAACGAAACTTTCGTGTCTAAATACATATTTAGCATGGATCATAAAATGATTGCCAAGCAATTCCTTATCACAGGTATTACTATGGCGGTTATTGCAATGATATTATCAATACTTTTCAGGATCCAGCTGGCTTATCCAGATAAAACATTCCCGTTGTTGACTACGTTACTGGGTCATTTTGCGCCAAACGGACGTATCAGTACCGAGTTTTACTTGTCACTGGTTACTATTCACGGTACCATTATGGTATTCTTTGTATTAACGGCGGGTTTGAGTGGTACCTTTGCCAACTTATTGATTCCCTTGCAGATAGGCGCCCGTGATATGGCTTCTCCATTTATGAATATGTTATCATACTGGTTCTTCTTTTTGGCAAGTGTGATAATGTTATCATCATTCCTGGTTCAAAAAGGCCCTGCCAGTGGTGGCTGGACAATCTATCCTCCGTTATCGGCATTGCCAAAAGCTATGCCCGGGTCCGGTGAGGGTATGACCTTGTGGCTAATCAGTATGGTATTGTTTGTTGCTTCATCGTTAATGGGCGGTATCAACTATGTAAGTACCGTATTAAACATGCGTACAAAAGGTATGGACCTTTGGAAAATGCCTTTAACTATCTGGGCTTTATTCCTTACTGCTATATTAGGTATCCTTGCATTCCCGGTATTGGTTGCCGGTGTTGTATTGTTGATATTTGACCGCAGCTTTGGTACAAGCTTCTATCTTTCTGATATCGTATTAAACGGTGTACAACAACCTTATGAAGGTGGTAGCCCAATCCTGTTCCAGCATTTATTCTGGTTCCTGGGTCACCCCGAGGTATATATCGTAATTATGCCGGCGATGGGTATCTCGTCCGAGGTAATGTCGGTAAACTCACGTAAACCAATTTTTGGTTACCACGCGATGGTTTACTMACTAATAGGTATTACTGTATTATCGTTCATCGTATGGGGGCACCATATGTTTGTAACCGGTATGAATCCGTTCCTTGGTGGGGTGTTTATGATCACAACGCTGATCATTGCGGTTCCATCGGCAGTAAAAACATTTAACTGGCTGGCAACGCTATGGCGCGGTAACATCAGGTTTACACCTGCAATGTTGTTTGCTATTGGTATGGTGTCATTCTTTATATCAGGTGGTTTAACCGGGATCTTCCTGGGTAATGCTGCATTGGATATCAACTTACATGATACTTATTTTGTTGTAGCTCACTTCCACCTGGTAATGGGTTCTGCAGCGATATTTGGTATGCTTGCTGGTGTTTATCACTGGTTCCCTAAAATGTTTGGTAAACTGATGGACGAGAAGTTAGGTTATCTGCACTTCTGGTTAACTTTCATCGGTRCTTACCTGGTATTCTTCCCGATGCACTTTATGGGATTGGATGGTGTACCACGTCGTTACTATGCATTTACTGAATTTGCTTCAATGCAAAAATGGTTAACTATCAATACATTTATTACCTGGGCGGCTATCATGGCTGCGTTAGCACAGGTAGCTTTCTTATATAACTTTGTTGTATCTATATTTGCCGGTAAAAAAACGACGCAGAATCCTTGGGAGTCAAATACCCTGGAGTGGACAGCCCCAGTGGAGCATATTCATGGTAACTGGCCAGGTGAGATACCAACTGTTTATCGTTGGCCTTATGATTACAGCAAGCCAGGTGCCGAAGAGGATTTTATCCCGCAAACTGTTCCTTTTTCACAAACCATGAGCTCAAATCTTCCTCATGATTTTGAAGATAACCCGGCGGGTTTAGCGGAGCTAAACAAGTTTAACAGTACGCTGAAAGCTGAAGAAAAAGTAAAATAATCTTAATACTGATCTGATCTTTTAGGGTACCGTGTTAAGTCTTAAGTCGGAAGTCTTAAGTTCTCAGTTACAACTCAGAACTTAAGACTTAAGAACTTCCGACTTAATAAGGTACCCTAAATTTTTAGAAATATTTAAATGAGCATAGCCGCACGTAATAAACGATTTCAAAAAATCAACCTCATAACAATCGTTCTTCTTTTTGTTTTGATACTTGCGGGTGGTGTTGTGCGTAGTACAGGGTCAGGAATGGGATGCCCCGACTGGCCAAAATGTTTTGGCAGGTATATACCGCCAACAAGCAGTACCGATTTGCCTAAAGATTATAAGCAAAAATATGCTGATCGGCGTTTAGCTAAAAATCAGCGGTTCGCCAAAACGCTGGATATATTTGGTTATAGTGATTTGGCGAAACGCATTCGCGAAGACAGATCCATTTTGATCCCGGAAGAATTCAACGTGGGCAAAACCTGGACAGAATATATTAATCGTTTAATAGGAGCTATATCTGGTATTTTCCTGCTTCTTTCGGCTATATATTCACTTAGCTATTGGAGTAAGGATAAAAAGATAACAGTATTAAGTATACTAAACGTTATTCTGGTGGGTTTCCAGGGATGGTTAGGATCTATAGTAGTATCAACAAACTTAGTGGCGTGGATAGTTACTGTACACATGCTGCTGGCGTTGGCCATATTGGGATTGTGCATCTATACCTATCATTTGGCAAAGGTTTACGGCATTGGTAAGTTGAATACCAACCCGCTTATTTATATTATCACATTGGTAGCTTTATTATTAAGTATCCTGCAGATCACTTTTGGCACCGAGGTAAGGGAGAAGATTGATGCCGTTGCAACTCACTTTCAGGGTGGTTACCGCAATAGCTGGGTTGTTAACGCAGGCGAGATCTTTGCGCATCACAGGGACATGGCCATTTTGATATTTATAATAAACGTGGTATTATATGCATTGGTACGTAAGCGTTTTAACAGGCATTCTATCCATCAGCAGTTAATGAGCTTTAACTTTTTGATGATTATGCTGCAGATAGTTACAGGGATATTATTATCATATTGGGCGCTGCCGCCAGTTGCACAGGCAGCACATATTTTATTGGCGAGTTTGGTATTTGGAGCACAATTTTATTTGTTGTTGAATTTGCATCAGTCGGTTAATGTTAGAGGGGGAAGTAAATGAAGTGGAGTGATTTTTCAAAACTGATAAAATTAAGGCTTACCTTTTTGGTAGTATTTTCGGCCTCTATTTCATTTTTGATAGGCAGCAGGGCAAACGGTCATATCGATTGGATAAACTGGGTAAAACTGATTGTTGGTGGTTTCCTGGTAACATCGGCAGCTAATGGTTTTAATGAGATCATTGAAAAAGATTTGGATAAACTGATGAAGCGTACCATGGACCGCCCAATTCCCTCGGGGAAAATGACTACCGGGCAGGCATTGGTTTTAAGTTTAGCTATGGGAATGGCCGGAACTTACCTGTTAGGCAGCCTTAACCTGCTAACCGGTTTGTTATCGGTGTTTTCGATATTGTTATATGCTTTTGCTTACACGCCATTAAAGCGTAAATCGCCCATAGCAGTGTTTGTGGGTGCTATACCAGGCGCATTGCCGCCGCTTATTKGTTACGTGGCCGCCCAGCAGCATGGTCGTATTGATGAAATAGCTTTAATATTATTTGCAATACAGTTTGTATGGCAATTTCCGCATTTTTGGGCTATTGCCTGGGTTTTGGATGATGATTACAAGCTGGCCGGTTTTAGGCTATTACCAACGGGAAACCGAAATTTAGGAAGTGCGATAATTACCTTTATATTTACATTGATACTGTTGCCCGTAAGTTTACTGCCATATTTTTATCATCATGGAGGTTACTGGTTGGCCGGGGTATCGTTGGTATGTAGTATAATATTTTTATACCAGGCATATGGCCTGTTGCGCACCCGGCAAATAGAGGCGGCCCGCAAACTGATGTTTGGGTCGTTTATGTATTTGCCTGTAGTGCAGCTAATGTTTTTATTTGATTTTATAGGAAAGTGAAAGTAATGATGGCTTTGATTCAGAAAAATAATGACAGGCTTGATCTGGCGCCAAAAAAATTCAACATGTGGATTTTTATCTTCACATCGTTTATGTTTTTTGCGGCTTTAACCAGCGGGTTTATTGTTTATAGTGGGGGCAAGGGGCACGGCCTTAATGTAATTATGCCCAGCGCTTTTATTTACAGTACTGCTGCTATTATACTAAGTAGTGGTACACTATTGTTAGCCCAGAGGGCGGCTAAGAGATTACAGTTTGGCGAACAGAAACTGTATTTATGGTTAACATTTATGCTGGGTTTGGCATTTTTTGCTATACAGATTTACGCATGGTACGTGTTAACGTATAAAATGGGCATCTATTTTACCGATCCCAATGCATCACGTTCGTTTATTTATGCTTTTACGGGTACGCATTTAATACACATTATTGCAGCTATTTTATTACTATTAAATACCCTTTGGGGCACATACAGGAACATTCCACAGGTACGAAACATGTTCAAAATGGAAATGACTTCTATTTTTTGGCATTTTCTCGGAATTATATGGATTTATCTGTATGTTTTTTTACTTTTGAACCAAAATTAACACACCATTATTTAAGTACAAATGAGTACAACAGTATCACAAATTGATGAAGTAAAAACAACTCCGTGGTCAGGAGGGAGATCTCCCTTCAATGTTGAGTACGGAAAAATTATGATGTGGTTTTTTCTCCTTTCGGATGCATTTACCTTTTCGTCATTACTAATTTCTTATGGCTCACTGCGTTTTAGCGCAAGTGTATGGCCCGCAGCAGATAAAGTTTTCCAATCGGTACCCGGTTTGGTTCCTGAAGGTGCGCCGTTAGTTTTTGTTGGCTTGATGACCTTTATCCTGATCATGAGCTCGGTTACCATGGTATTAGCTGTTGAGGCAGGCCATCGTAATGCTAAAAAAGAAGTTTTATGGTGGATGGTAGCTACCATTATTGGC
>NZ_JBFUKF010000075.1:0-17776 GCF_056400985.1 Mucilaginibacter sp. P4_G9
GCACCCTCCCGTTGGGAGGGAATCGCACGGGGCCAACCCTTTTTATAAATCTTTCGAACACTCAAGGTTTCAAACCCATCGCTATTTGCCAGTATTCAATGCCAAACAGTTTCATTTTATTGTTTTCCTGGCTTTTCATCCTTTAAATAATCTAAAAGCGACTTTCCGGATGCTACCCTTATCTGAGGCGCTGCATGGCGTTTTTTTCAAACCGGCTATAATAACATTCGGGCGTTATTATGCCMGTTTCACTCAGTTTTTGATTTAAGACCTTGCTGAATGCCTATACCTTCGATTCAAAATAAGGTCAAAATTAATTTTACAACTATGAAAAAGACAATTGTATTCGGTATTAATCTGTTGATCGGCCTGCTCTTTATTTTCTTCGCTTCCTATATACAGGCACAGCACGAAACTGAGGTTAAGGTAACCGGGATCAGATCTCCTAAGGGAAAAATCATCCTAAACGTATTTAAAGACAATGCGAGCTATGATGATGAAAAACCTTGCAAGAAATTCGTGTTCGACAAAAAAGCTATTGCTAACGGAACTGTAACCCTGAAGTGTGAGCTTGAGCCGGGCATCTATGGATTCACCATGGTGGATGATGAAAACGAAAACGGTAAGATCGACAAAAATATCATCAGGATGCCAAAAGAAGGATTCGGGTTTTCCAACTTCTTTATGGAAAAGATGAAAAAGCCAACTTTCGACGATTTCAAAGTTGATTTAAAGTCCCGGCAAAAAATTGAAATAAAGGTAAAGTATATGTAAGCAATGCTTCCCTGCCATGCAGAAGCCTGCCATTACATTCTTAAAAAAACACATTTTAAAATTAACATACAACAGAAACTATTATGAAAACTTCAATAATTTATAGAAAGCTATTCGCCGGCCTGTTCCTGGTGGTAGCAGCCATATCCTTTTCATCATGCGAAAAAAATACCATTGATCCTTCGGGACAATTCAATATCAAAGTAGTCAATGCCGCCTCAACTTCGGGTCCGCAGAGTTTTACCCTGGCAAATGCTGTGCTGGTAAACGGCGGACTGAGCTTTGGTGATGCCTCTGCTTATATCACCGCTGCCTCCGGGAAAAATATGGTTATGGAGTTCAAAGACGAGGGAACAAGTCATGTTTACGCAACGGGGTCACTTTACACAACTAATGGTGTAAATTTTACAGTGTACATGGCCGGAAAAGGATCGACAGCGAGGGTCAAATCTTTTGAGGACGATCTCGCGACTCCGAATAACGGCAAGGTAAAGATCAGGTTTATCCATTTAAGCGATAATGCGCCTTCTGTTATCACAATAAAAAATTCCTCGGGAGATGATCTGGTGACTACAATGGCCAGAGACATTTCGAGCGGTTATAAGTATGTAGATCCCGGAACCCTTTCTGTACAATTTTATGGCACTGCATCCCGGAATAATATTGGAAACTTCGACGTGACGGATCTGCAGGCCGGTAAAATTTATACCCTTTATTTAACCGATTCGGCCAACGGCAGTCTCCTCCTGAACAAGGTTCTTCACAATTAACGGAACCTGCAACTTTATTAAAAAGCCGGGTCATCAAATTGATCCGGCTTTTTGCATTGATGGGCATAAACCACAGCATCCGCGGTTTTGCAGCAGCTGGAAGCAGCAATAATTTATCAAAATAATAAAACGTCTGCCGCGTTGACTGCTTAATCGTTAAAAAGCGTCTTGGTTAGCTCAAAACGCTATTTTTGGTCCATTTTGTCATTTCTCCATTTTATTATTAGTTAGCCTTTTAAATTAGCTCCTATATATTTGTACTTTTATCCCCGTTATAAATCAATTTTTTAAGCTCTGCAATCGATTGCTGGTAAACGCCTTTCATGAACATTAAAGTTTATATATCCCTAATTTTTCTTGTATTTACCGGGCAATGGCTATATGCCCAAAACGAACCGTATAAGTTTTCGCATTTGGATTTAACAAACGGCTTGTCTGATAATCATATTAACTGTGTTTTTAAGGATGATAAAGGCTTTATGTGGTTTGGTACAAACTCGGGCCTTAACCGGTACGACGGACATACATTTAAAGTTTTTAAACACGATCCCCGCGACCAAAACTCTTTAACAGAAAGCTTTGTTTCGCGAATGAGCGAAGGCCCGGATAAGAAGTTATGGATATTTACGCATGGCGATATCAGTATTTATAATTCAACTACCGAAAATTTTTCTACAAGCGTAGCCGATGAGTTGAAACGCTACAAAATAATAACCGACCAGCTAACATCAATAAAAAAGGATAAGGACGGAAATTTTTGGTTTATTACCAAGGGTAAAGGCTTGTATCGCTATAACCCGGTAACAGGCTTAACCAATTTTTATTGCACATCGTCTTATTCAAAAACAATATTGCATGCAAACGATGTAACAGATGTGGCGGTTACAAAAAATAATGCAGTATGGCTTATTTATGGCGATGGTATTATTGAAGAGCTGGATACCAGGTTAAATAAAATAACCAGCCTGTTTAATGGCGTAGCAAAAGCCAATTCCCGGTTCGAGTCGTATACTATCAGCGTTGATAACAAAAACAATTTATGGATCTACTCGGCGGCCGGGCCATTTGGGGCTTTTTGTTTTAACACGCAAAACAAATCGTTAATACATTTTAACAAAGATACGCCTGTAGGCAGGCTTAACTCCAATATCATCAATTCTATTATACAGGCTGATGATGGTAAGATTTGGATAGGCACCGATCATGGCGGAATTAATGTGCTCGATCCGTTGACCAATAAAGTTACCTACCTGGTGAATAAAGAKGGCGACCCTCAATCCATCAGTGGTAACAGCATTGTTTTATATAAAGATGATACGGATATTATTTGGGCGGGTACCTTTAAACAGGGTATCAATTATTACCACAAGGCAATTCTCCAGTTCCAGGTTTACAGGCATTTATCAACCGACGCCAATAGCTTACCTTATGAGGATATTAACGCCTTTGCAGAAGATCGGGATGGAAGTATCTGGATAGGTACAAACGGCGGTGGTTTAATTAATTTAAACAGGCAAACCAAAGTTTATAAGCAGTATAAACACAATGCCGCCAATCCTAACAGTTTATCCAACGATATCATTATTAGTTTGTATATAGATCACGAGCATAAATTATGGATAGGTACTTACTTTGGCGGCTTAGAGCTTTTTGATGGTAGTAAGTTTATACACTACCGGCATAACGACAAAGTGCCGTCATCTATTTCCGATGACCGGGTTTATACCATAACGGAGGATGCGCAGCTAAATTTATGGGTGGGCACATTTATGGGCGGGCTTAATGTACTTGATCGTAAAACCAACGGCTTTAGTCATCCGGATTATATAATGGTATCTGATTATACCGCTATTTTATATAAAGACAGGCTGGGAAATATATGGATAGGCAGAGACAAAGGCGTGGATGTAATTGATCGAAAAACCAATAAGGTAAAACATTATTACTATCAGTCTAAAAAACCAAACAGCCTTGCCGGCAGCGATGTAAATATCATTATGCAGGATAGCCGTGGTTTGATGTGGATAGGTACAAAAAGCGGACTAAGCATTTTAAACCCTCAAACCGAGAAGTTTTTGGCATTGGGTGATGGATTAAGCCTGACTGCCAGCAATGTATCAAATATTTTAGAGGACAAGCGGGGGCGGATGTGGGTAAGTACAACCAGCGGGCTTGCAAACATTAAACTTAACAGAGCAGGCGATAAATATACTTTCCAGATCAATAACTATAACGAAGTAGATGGCTTGCAGGGCAGGGATTTTAATTTATATGCTGCTTTGCGACTTAAGGATGGCCATATGATATTTGGCGGTTCGCACGGGTTTAATTTATTTGATCCGGAGGGAGTAACAACACTAAAGCCCGATCCGAAACTGGTGTTTACCGATTTTAGGTTATTTAATAAAAGTGTTGCAGCCGGCGATTCGGTAAAAGGAAGGGTTGTTTTAGATACGTCGATAGCAGAAACAAAATCACTGGTATTAAATCATAACGAAAACGTATTTGATATTGAGTTTGCAGCCTGCGAATATTTTTACTCCAATAAAATAAAATACCAATATATGCTGGAGGGGTTTGATAAAGGCTGGATAACTTTCCCCGCAAACAGCCGTAGCGTAACATACACAAACCTTGATGGCGGCGACTATGTTTTTAAAGTGAGAGCCCAGGGTACCAATAAGGAAATTTCACTCGATATTATTGTATTACCTCCTTTTTGGAAAACGCCCGTTGCTTATGCCGTATGTGCATTGCTGGCAATTGGTATAATACTGTATATAAGGCACCGTGGCATTATTAAACTGAAGCAGCAATTTGAGCTTAGGCATGCAAAAATAGAGGCGGAGCGGAAAATTGCCAATGAGCGCGAAGAGGCGCAACGTATGCACAAACTGGATATGATGAAGATCAAATTTTTTGTAAACATCAGCCATGAGTTCAGAACGCCTTTGTCCCTTATCTTATCGCCTATTGATGATTTGATCAGGATAACCGATAAGCCCGCCCAGCAGCATCACCTGACCATGATAAAGCGAAACGGCAGGCGCCTCCTTAACCTGGTTAACCAGCTGGTTGATTTCAGGAAGATGGAGTATCACGAACTGAAGCTGTGCTTAACCGGTGGCGACATTATCCATTTTATTAAGGAGGTTTCCGCATCCTTTACTGATGTTGCCCATCAAAAACGCATTCAGTACCTTTTTGAAAGTGAGATAGATGGTTTCATTACCAAATTTGATCATGATAAAACAGAACGGATCTTATTCAACCTTTTATCCAACGCCTTTAAATTTACGCCGGCGGGCGGCAGCATCAGTGTGATATTAAACCTGCCGGAAACAGAAACACTCCCGGGCGACCAAAAAATGCTGGAAATAAGGGTGATTGATACCGGAATAGGTATCACCAGGGAAAACCAGGAAATGATATTTGCGCGTTTTTTCCAGGATGACATCCCCGAAAGCCTCCTGAACCAGGGCAGTGGCATAGGTTTGTCTATCACCAAAGAGTTTGTAAAATTGCATGGCGGCAGCATTAAGTTAGAAAGCGAGCCCGGCTATGGTAGTTGCTTTATTATAAGTTTGCCTGTTGAGGGTAAAATCGAGAAACCTGCGGCCTCGCCGGCAGTGCGCGAAAAAGCGGCAAATTATGTATTGAAAAATACAGATGGTATCCAGGGATCAAACAAAAAGCCAACCATTTTATTGGTTGAAGACGATGGCGACCTGCGGTTTTACCTGAAAGAGAACCTGAAAAATAATTTTCATATTGTTGAGGCTATAAATGGCAAAGAGGGTTGGCAAAAGGCGCTTGCCCTGCACCCMAAATTGATAGTGAGCGATATAGCCATGCCCGAAATGAACGGCCTTGAGTTGGCAAAAAAAATAAAAGGAGATTCCCGTACAGCCCAGATCCCTATAATATTGTTAACCGCCATAACCGGTGAACAGGAACAACTGGCCGGCCTGGAATGCGGCGCCAACGATTATATTATTAAGCCTTTTAATTTCGAGATCCTGCTATCAAAGATCCAAAACCTGTTGCTGATGCAGCAAACGTTTAAAGAAACCTATCAAAAACAAGTCGAAATACAATCGCAGGATGTGGCGGTGGTATCTGAAGATGAAAAGTTTCTGAAAAACGCTTTAGATTTTATCGAACAAAACATCACACAACCTAATTTCTCGGTAGAAGAATTAAGCCGTCACCTGGCACTCAGCAGGGTTTCGTTGTACAGGAAATTGCTCGCCCTTACCGGTAAAACCCCGGTTGATTGTATCCGTACCATCCGTTTAAAAAGGGCGGTTCAGTTGTTGGAGAAAAGTAAACTAAGTATTGCCAATGTTGCCTACGAGGTAGGCTTTAACAATGCAGCCTACTTTGCCAAGGTATTCCGCGAAGAATATGGTATGCTCCCTTCTGAATATATTATTGAATTACGTAATAAAGAGCAGGAGGATATTCCGGCATAAATTCGTCGGTAAAAATATTGGGGAAATTTCCGGTCTTAATAAAATAGCCGCTATAAGCCTGTCCTGGCATTATTACGTTTGGAAATTCTTTTTGCTTTTCGACCCTTTAAAACGTTTTAATAATTGCTAACCCGCCCGCCTCATTGTCCCTCACCTTGCTACAGCTAAACAGACACCCTGTTCCTTGTATTTTACAAATGTAATTCAATGGTTTAGGGATAAAAACCGGGCCATTTTATAACTTATAAGATATGGCAATAATATACCATATATGATGCATTTTTAACCTTTATTACTCCGAGTTGCTTGCAAATAATTGGTAATTAGGTATTTAATACTGCGTAACATTTGTTGTATCAATTTTAACATATGTGTTACAATCGATTGCGCCTGTTGCATAGTTTTGATATCAAGGTTCAGTAAATTTTTTCCGACAGAAAAAGCCGAACCGCTTCGATCACAAACCAATTTCAAAATCTAATAATTAATGTATGAGAGGAAAACTACACATCAAAAAATTTGTGGCTTTAATCTGGATCAACTTAGCGCTATTGCTGGTAAGTATGTCTGGGTATGCCCAAAGTAAAATTACCGGTAAGGTAACCGGCTCCGACGACGGGCTGCCAATACCGGGTGTTACCGTAAAAGTAAAGGGTGGCGCAACGGTAACAAGCACCAATACCGAAGGTGTATATTCCATTACTGCAAATAGCAATGCAACGCTTATATTTAGCTTTGTTGGCTATACAAGCCAGGAAGTGGCGGCCGGCGGCAATGCAACGTTAAACGTAAAATTATCTCCCGAAAATAAAGCCCTTAGCGAGGTGGTTGTTGTGGGTTACGGCAGTGCCAAACGTAGTGATGTTACCGGCGCAATTAGCTCTGTTAACGCAGCAACTATAGCAAAAGTTCCCGTTACATCTTTAGATCAGGCTTTGCAAGGCCGTGCTGCCGGTGTACAGGTTACCAATAATGATGCTTCGCCGGGTAGCAACATTTCTGTATTAATACGCGGTACAGGTAGTTTGGCGAGTGGCGGTAACACTCCGTTATATGTAGTTGATGGTTATCCCATAAATGCCGGCGGTATCAACAACATCAATCCAAGCGATATTGCATCTATAGATGTGCTGAAAGATGCTTCTGCAACTGCTATTTATGGTGTCAGGGCCGCTAACGGTGTGGTTATGGTAACTACAAAAAAAGGTAAAAAGGATGGTGGTGCACAGGTTGAGTTTAACGCTTACAATGCGTTTCAGAGCAAACCTAAACAGTACGATCTGTTAAATGCCCAACAGTTTGCCACCCTGGCCAACAATGTAGCAGCAAATGACCCTAATAAACACTTTACAACTTTGGCCAACTGGGCCAATCCTTCGTCACTAACCAATGCCGATTGGCAAAATGCTATTTACCGTAGCGGTTTAACCCAAAACTACGACTTGGCTATCCGTGGAGGAAACGAAAAAGTACAGTCATCAACCTCGGTAGGTTATTATGATCAAAAAGGTATCGTACTTGGATCATTTTTCAAAAGGATCACCCTTGGTACAAATTTAGATTATCAGCCAAAAAAATGGCTTAAATCATCAACCAGTGCTAAATACTCTTATCAAAATTATAACAACCCTTTCGGTACCGGTAATTTAGGTAGTGTCAACCAGTTGCCACCAACGCTTGATGGCGGTAATAAATTAACCAGTCAGATTAAGGATGCTAATGGCAACTACGGTTTTTATAACCCTATATATACTTATGTAGCAAAAAATAATAACCCAATCTATTCAATTGAAACCAATAAATTTAAAAATATAAACAACTACTTCCTGGTTAACTCTTCATTAGAGGCTACCATTTTTGATGGTCTGAAATTTAAAACCAACGGTGGTATTACTTACACCGGTTACAACGGTTCATTCTTCCAGCCTTCAGACAGCCGTAAAATCGATCAATATGGCGCCGCTGCCGGTGCATCGGGTACAGCTTTTTATTCGCAGCATATCAACAGTACTTTCGACTGGTTGTGGGAAAATTATCTGTCGTATGATAAGACATTCGGCGCGCACACTATCAATTTTGTGGCTGGTGTATCTGAGCAGGAAAGCGATTATAACAGTTTGGGAGGCAGCGTTACACCGCCCAACAACACTATTAAAAGCTTAAGCCAGGGCACCAACCTCATATTAGATGCTAATGCCAATGGTGCGGTTAATAACGGCGAAGTAAAACGTTCTTACGCTTCGCAGTTTGCAAGGTTGGCATACAACTACGCCAGCAAGTATTATTTAACAGGTACGGTTAGAAGAGACGGTTCATCGCAGTTTGCGCCAGGCCACCAGTATGGTACTTTTTACTCTGGTGCATTAAACTGGAATGTTAAAAAGGAATCTTTTCTTACAAACGTTAACTGGCTTTCGGGTTTAAAATTCAGGGGTAGCTATGGTGAGTTGGGTAACCAGCATGGCATCGGCGATTTCACCTACCAATCGTTATATTCGGCAGGTGCTTCTGCAACAGCCAGTGGTAACCTGGGTTATGCCTTTGGTAAAGTTGGCGGATCAAACGGAATTTATCAGGCAGGTGTCGCTTCAATCCAGCCAGAAAATGACAACATCAGGTGGGAAACTGATTATGTAACAGACATCGGCATGGACGCGTCGTTTTTAAATGGCGAATTAAGCCTAACTGTTGATTATTTTAACAGGCGATCAAAAGATTTCTTGCTGAATATTGCCGCACCGCAACAAACAGGATATAATACATTGCCTAAAAATGTTGGCTCAATGGTAAATAAAGGCTGGGAGTTTGCTGTAAATTATAACCATGCGGTAAGCAGCGATTTCCACATTGATTTAGGTTTAACACTGTCATTTATTAAAAACAAACTTACAGGCTTGTATTCTGGCACTAATGCTATTTCAAACTTTGGCGGTCTGGGCTTAACAGGTGAAGGCTGGAACGAGTTTACCAGAACTTATATTGGCCAGCCGGTTGGTGAGTTTTACGGGTATAAAGCAATTGGTATCATTCAGAACGTTACCCAGTTGAATGCGTTGAATACAGCTGCGAAGGCAAAAGGTAATGATTTTTATTATAAAGCTACCACCGCGGTAGGCGACAGGTTATACGCCGACGTTGATGGAAGTGGTAAGGTAACTGCAGATGATAGGGTAGCCCTGGGCAACCCGCAGCCTAAATTTTTTGGCGGGTTTAACCTTGGCGGATCCTATAAATCATGGGACTTTAACGCCTATTTCTACGGGGTTTACGGTAATAAAATACTGAATTTCCAGGAAAGCAATCTGGAGAGCTTTGCGCAAAGAGGATCCGTAAGTATTGAAAACGTAAGCAAGCAGTATTACAATAATTACTTCATACCGGGCGCAACGCCGGATGCACAGCCTATCCGTGCCTCAAACCGTTATGCGGCGGTGTATTTTGATGATACTGATCATGGTAATCTGGCACCATCAAGCGCCTGGATCGAAAACGGTAGTTTTTTAAAATTAAAAACACTTACAGTTGGATACTCATTGCCATCGGATTTGGTAAAAAAACTTACGTTATCTAAAATACGGGTATATGTTTCTTCACAAAACCTGTTCACCATCACTAAATACACCGGTCTTGATCCGGAAATTGGTACTCAAAACGCCAATCCAACCCAAAACGGTGTTGATAACGGTACTTATCCATCATCAAGGTTTTACACTATCGGCTTAAACGTGGTATTCTAACCAAGGACAAAAAAAATAATGATTATGAAAATCAATAAAAAATATTTCACTATTGCAGCCTTGTGTGGGGCTATGCTGATCCCGCTCAGCTGTAAAAAGAATTTTTTAACACAAACCAATTCTACGGCGTCAACCGCTGATGCTACTTTTGAAAAATCACAGGATGTTGTTGCGCTGGTAAATAGTATTTATGACGGCTACCAGAACAGCGATTTGTTGAAAAAATCAATTTGGTACTATGCCAATTTTACAACACATGATTGGTTTAATAATGGCGGCGATATTGCCTGGAATAACTATACCATCAGCCCAACTTTTGGCGCCTTGAATACCTTTTGGACAAACGCTTATTTTGACATCATCAGGGCAAATTCGGCGTTAGAGATCATTGCTACTGCAAAAACAAAAGGTGTAGTTACACAGGAACTGGGTAACCGTTTATTAGGCGAGGCTTACTTTTTAAGAGGGATGAGTTATTATTACCTTGCCGGTAGTTTTGGCGGAGTGCCATTGGAGTTAAAGGCATCCACCGATGGATTAACACCAAGAAGCACACAAGCTGAGGTATTTGCACAGGTTGTAGCCGATATGAAGCAGGCAGAAACCTTATTGCAATCAAAAACCGTACTGCCGGCTACTGAAAAAGGCCGGGCTACCAAAGGTGCGGCTTATGCTTATGAAGGTTCGGCGCAAATGTGGTTAGGTAAATACACTGAGGCCTTAGCTGCGTTTAACAATACCGAATTGACCAGCAATTATCATTTATTGCCCAAATTTATTGATGTACATGAATTCACCAATCAAAATAATGATGAGTCGTTATTCGAAATTCAGTTTGATATCCAGGGTTCACAAAGCTGGGATGGCGGCTGGCAAAATGGCGGCGAAGTAGCATGGATAGATGACTTTAGCTGGCCACATGAAATAAGTGGTTTTGGTTATGATTATGGTAACCCAGGTTTGGAGTACTCATACCAGGCTGGCGATTTGCGTAAAAACGCCACTATTATTGGCCCCGGCGATGAAAACATCAGCCCAGGCATTATTGCCAAATGGGGTGGTATAAAGGGCTACCAGGTAGTTATCGATGGTTTCAAAAACGGAACAAAAGACAACCCGGATCAAAAATACGGCTCATTTGTGGGCGATGATGGCAACATTATCAATACCTGCGGTGCCTTAAGGCAACCATGGTATGGTAATGACCTTACCCGCTCTGGCTTCTATTGTGCAAAAAAATGGCGCGATCCAAATCTTACCGGCGCCAACGGTTCATCAACCATATTTGGTTCACAAAACCAGATCCTGATGCGCTATGCTGAAGTGTTGCTTTCGAGAGCAGAGTGTAAGGTACGTACAGGCGATATCCCGGGAGCTTTAGCCGATTTGAAAATTGTTAGAGACAGGGCTTTTGGTGGCTCCGCACCGGCAGTTATGCAGGATGGACTTACCTTTGACGGCAAACCGACATCGCCAATAACCGATCCATTACAAATGGTGTTAAGCGAGTACAGGCATGAATTAACAGGCGAATACTCCTTGTTTTATCTGCTGCGCAGGGCAGGTCCGGGTGTTGCCGCCGCCTTTATCAAAAATGCTTATGGCACAGATGGCACAGTAGTTCCTCAGCCATATCCATACGGCCCAACTGCCGATGGTAAACTGCATGGCGTTTGGCGCACATCGTTACCGGCAAATCATGATATATTGCCTATACCGCAAACTGCCATAGGGCTTAACCCTAACCTGAAACAAAACCCGGGTTATTAATAGGGGTATTATAGATGAAACGAGTTTAGTTATCTAGTTGGTTACTTTGCTTTGGCTTTCTCCTTCGGGAGAAAGCCTTTTTAAATTCGGCACACAACGAATGTTAATTACCTTTGCCGGGGATATTCGAAGCTGATTTTTTTAATATATATGCTGATATGCGGCCCAAAATTGGGTTTGATAAAATAATGATACGCGTGCTGTTGTGAAAAAAATAATAGTAATAACAGGGATTTTTGTGGCATTGCTGGCTGTTGTTTACTTTCAGTTTAACAATAATACCGCAAATGCCGATCCTCGCGGCAGCATGTATGCCGGCTCAAAAAGTTGTGCCAGATGCCATGGTAAACTTTATAATTCGTACCTGCATACCGCCCACTATATAGCATCAATTCCGGCATCTGAAAGTACGGTGCATGGCAGCTTTGCTCCCGGTTTCAATATATTTAACATTAGCCAAAATCAAAAAATAGTAATGGAAAAACGCGACAATGGCTTATACCAAACCTATTACCAGGATGGTAAGGTTAAGCAAAGCAACCGTTTTGATATTGTTTTTGGAGGGGTTAAAGGCGAAAGTTACCTTTACTGGCAAAATAACCAGCTTTACCAGTTACCATTATCCTATTATAGCCGGCAAAATCAATGGTCGACAAGCCCTGGTTATCAATTTAATTTTGTCAATTTCAGGTCGATAGGTAAGCGCTGCCTGGAGTGCCATGTATCCTATGTTGATGAATTGCCGCAGGGAAACCAGCAATTAAGCCGCGATGAGCAATTTGATAAAAGCACCATGGTATATGGTATTGATTGCGAACGTTGCCACGGACCCGGCGCGCAGCATGTCGATTTTCAAACCAGTAATCCGGGTGTTAAAACGTCAAAGTTTATAGCTCGTTATGCAAGCTTAAGCAGGGAGCAAAGAATGGATATGTGCGCCGTATGCCATTCGGGCATCCACACGGCTTTACTGAAATCCACATTTGGATTTATGCCGGGTGATACCTTTGCAAAATTTAAACTTCCAGATTTTCAGCGTAATATCGATACCAGTCATTTGGATGTACATGGTAAGCAGTTACAACTGCTGCAAAGCAGTAAATGTTATCTGAATAGTAAAATGGATTGTGCAACCTGCCACGATACGCACCAGAATACGCGCGGCAACAATATTTTATATACCCAAAAATGCCTCAACTGCCATAACAAGCCCAATCACGTTTACTGCAAAATGATTGATAAGCTAAGCGCCAGTGTGCTTGAAGCCAAATGCATCAGCTGCCACATGCCACAACTAACAACCAACGTAATATCGGTGCAGGTGGCCGATAAGGCGCCACCGGTACGTTTTTTTGTGCATACACATCATATAGCCATATATCCGCAGGAGGTTAAAAGTATTATGGCCTTTATAAATAATTAATTGAATGTTTTTTATGAATAAGCTTTATTTTTTGGTGTCGCTTTTATTATCGCTATGCCTGTTTTCGTGCAAAAAGCATACGCTGTTTCAGCAAATTTCATCATCGCATTCGGGTATACATTTCAATAACCAAATTGTTGAAACTGATAGCATAAACCCCATCGACCTAACCAACATTTACAATGGAGGAGGAGTTGGAGTAGGCGATTTTAATAACGACGGCTTACAGGATCTTTATTTTACGGGCAACCTGGTATCCAATCGCTTGTATCTTAATAAAGGCGATTTTAAATTCGAGGATATTACCGATGCTGCCGGTGTAAGTGGTATGGGCCGTTGGGGCCGCGGTGTTGCCGTTGTTGATATTAATAACGATGGATTAACTGATATTTACGTATGTAATACCATTTATCCCGATTCATCGCGCCGTAAAAATATTTTATACATAAATCAGGGGCTTGATAAGGATGGTATCCCTCATTTTAAAGATGAAGCCAAGGCGTATGGTTTGGAATTGACCAAACAATCAACCATGGCCAGCTTTTTTGATTACGATAATGATGGTGACCTGGATATGTATCTTACCGTTAATACCGCGTCATCGGCCTATTACCCCAACGTTTTTGGCAAGGCTACCCGCGCCAGCAACAGCAGTACCGGGCAACTGTACCGTAATGACTGGGACGAAAAACTACGCCATGCCGTATTTCATAATGTATCTGGGCAGGCTGGTATCAATTTAGATGGCTTTGGCCATGCCGCTACTACCGTTGATATTAACGGCGATGGCTGGAAAGATATTTATGTATCCGATGATTTTGTATCGAGCAATATTTTATATATCAACAACCATAACGGCACTTTTACCGATAGGTCAAAAGAATATTTTAAGCACACGTCTTACAACGCCATGGGGCAGGATATTGTGGATATTAATAACGACGGCCTGGCCGATGTGATAGAGCTGGATATGAACCCCGAGGACAATTATCGTAAAAAAATGATCCTGGGTGCCAACAGCTACCAAACCTTCCAACTTTTTGATATGTTTAAAACGCAGTATCAATATGTGCGTAATACGTTACAGGTTAACCAGGGACCGCGTTTAGGCCAGAATGGGATAGTAGGCAGCCCGGCATTCAGCGAGGTAGGGTTTATGAGCGGTATATCGCAAACAGATTGGAGCTGGACACCACTGGTAACTGATTTTAATAACGACGGTTTCCGCGACCTTATCGTTACCAACGGTTTCCCTAAGGACGTTTCTGACCGTGATTTTATGACCTACAGACAGCAGGCTTACGCAGCAGTCCCCAAGAAAACGGTGCTGGAACAAATTCCTCAAATTAAGATCCCCAACTATGCTTTTCAAAATAATGGCGATCTTACTTTTCGGGATGTAAGTAAAAGCTGGGGGCTGAGCACACCAACGTTTTCTAACGGAGCAGTTTACGTCGATCTGGATAATGATGGCACTATGGATATGGTCGTAAACAATATCAATGATGAAGCATCGGTATACCGCAATACATCACGGGACGATAAAAAGAAATCAGATAGCACCCATTACCTGCAAATCGGCTTTAAGGGAGATAAACAAAACATTAATGGTCTGGGTGCTTTGGTGGCAATATTTTATGATAAAGGCAAGCAACAGGTTTATGAAAACAACCCGTACCGGGGATATTTATCAACCGTACAGGGCATTGCCCATTTTGGCTTAGGTAGGGTGAGCAAGATTGATTCGGTAGTGATAAAATGGCCCGGGGGCAAAAAGCAGGTATTGCTTCATGCAAAGGCTGATCAAAAGATAATCGTAAACATTGCCGATGCTAAAGATAATTACTCGTCGATATTACCAGAAGTTTATACAAAATCGCTGTTTAAAGAAGTTACAGATTCCCTGGGAATAGGCTATGTGAGCAAGGATGCTAATTTTGTCGACTTTAACATTCAAAAGCTTTTACCGCATAAACTATCAGAGTATTGCCCGGCTTTGGCGGTAGGCGATGTAGATAATAATGGGCTGGATGATATGGTTATAGGCGGCAACTCCAACTTTCCGGCCCAGGTGTTTTTGCAGCAACCCAACGGTAAATTTGTGCAGCGCGACCTGCTAAGGAACAGCATGCAAAATCAGGGAAAGTATAAAGACGCCGGCTTATTACTTTTTGATGCCAATGGCGATGGTAAACTGGATTTGTATGCAGCAAGTGGTGGCTATGAGGCAGCTGCTAATAGCCCCGAATACCAGGACAGGCTTTATTTAAATGATGGAAAGGGCAATTTTACATTGGCAACAGATGCGCTACCCACAAACTTTACCAGTAAACTGTGTGTAAGGGCCTGCGATTATAATAAGGATGGCAAGCTCGATCTGTTTATTTCAGGACGGGTTGAGCCCTGGAAATATCCGCAACCCGTATCCAGCATTATTTTAAGGAACGATAGCCAAAACGGTCACATTAAATTTACCGATGTTACGGCCCAGGCGGCTCCGGCATTAAAAAACGCCGGGCTGATTTGTGATGCGCTGTTTACCGATTTTGACAACGATGGCTGGCCAGATTTGATCATGGCCGGTGAATGGATGCCCATAACGTTCCTTAAAAATGATCATGGCAGATTTGTAAATACCACCGCAAAATCGGGCATAAGTGATAAACTGGGCTGGTGGAATACTATAACCGGCGGCGATTTCAGGCATACCGGGCGTACCGATTATATTGTAGGCAACCTTGGCCAAAACAGCCTGTTACAAGCCAGCGACCAGTATCCGATATACATCACAGCTAAAAACTTTGATGGCAGTGGTTATAGCACTATTCCAACCGTTTTTTTTCCGGATGTTAATGGGGATAAAAAGGAGTTCCCGTTGCATGGGCGCGAAGATCAGTTAAAGCAAATGATCAGCCTTAAAAAGAAGTATACCAATTACAAATCATTTGCCACAGCTACCCTGCAGGATATGCTCACGCCCGAGCAACTAACCGGTGCCTTAAGGCTCAAAGCTAACCTGTTAAAATCATGCTATTTACGTAACGATGGCAACGGTAAGTTCGCACTCATTCCCTTACCGGTTGAAGCCCAGGTGTCTGTTTTAAGCGGTATGGAAACCGGTGACTTTGATGGTGACGGAAACCTTGATGTGGTGATGAATGGCAATGACTACGGCGCTGATGCATCTGTTGGTCGTTACGACGCCCTGAACGGTTTAATGTTAAAGGGTGATGGTAAAGGCGGTTTTAAACCACTTAGCATTTTGCAAAGTGGTATTTATATCCCTGGTAATGGAAAGGCATTGGTAAAACTGCGTGATAATACCGGCAACATGCTATTAGCTGCCAGCCAAAACAAGGATGCTTTGAAGTTATTTAAGCTAAATACAAAGGTTAAAACCATAGCCGCCGCCGGGCAGGATGCCTACGCCATGATCATTTATAACGACGGGCGAAAGACAAAACATGAATTTTATTATGGTAACTCGTTCCTGTCACAATCTGCACGGTTTATGCAGGTTGATGATAGCATGAAAAGCATTGTTATTTTTGATATTAAGGGAAACAAACGGGTGGTAAAGTAACAATGAGTGTTGCAAGAATCGCTTTGGAGCCCATATGAAACCAATTATTATTGCACCTGGCGATTTTCGCCGGTGTGATAATAGAGGTATAGGTTTCTGTATCTTAATAATTTAATTAATATCTTTGTGAGGCCTGAAATCAAGTTAATTCGTCCTTTACAACCCTTTCTCTTCGGGCATTTACTTAAACCATACAGGTATGGAAACGATAATTGTACAGGATACCGACAAGGCTATTTTAGAAATCCTTACTGAGGCTTTGGAGATGGAAAATTTTGAGGTTTACCCGATAATGGATTTTGATGAAGGTTTTCTGGACCTAATAGACCGGGTGAGGCCGCATGTGGTCATATTGGATTATCGTTTAACCGGCTATCGCTGCCTGGAGGTGCTTCACAGTGTCAAGAATAAATACCCACATCTACCCGTTATTGCCACCAGTTGCAATAGTAATATTAACCAAGAGTATAGCCTGCTTGGTTTTGATGGTTATATCGCCAAACCCTTTGACCTGGACCTGCTTTACAAGATATTGAGGAAACATATTCCTAAAATAGGAGCTTAAGCAAGAGGCATAAGCGTTATATCGGAATTATAAACCAAAACGTACTTCCTTCTCCCAACTTACTATCAACGCCGATTTCGCCGCCGTGTTTCCTGATAATCTCTGCGCTTATAAATAATCCTAAACCCAGGCCGGAGTATTGACTTTCCATGCTATTCCCCTGGTAGTAGCGGTCAAAAAGCAGGGGCAGCTTATCAGCCGATATGCCTGGACCCCGGTCGGTTACCGATACTTTTACTGTTGTCGCAAGTTGCTCGATCCGGATATGGATCTCCTTCGATTCCGGGGCATATTTAACCGCATTACCCATGAAGTTTACAATTACTCTTTCAATCCGCTCCGCGTCCGCGTTAACTTCGAGTTCTTTCGGACCATTAATGACGACCTGCGGGAATCCTTCGACGCGCAGATAATTACAACACTCTTCAGCCACCTTATACAGGTTGAAAGTTGTCTTTTTTAAATCCAGCTGATCCCTATAAGTCTTGCTTGCGTTTAACAGGTCATCAACCAGCATAACAATTTTATTAACGCTCTTATTGGCTTGAAGAATTAATGTTTTTAACCGGTCGGCTAAACCATCTTTCATCCTGTCCAATAGCTGAAGAGAGGTTTTTAAACTTGTAATAGGCGTTTTCAGTTCGTGACTGGCGATGCTGATAAAGTCATCTTTATGGCG
>NZ_JBFUKF010000076.1:0-17661 GCF_056400985.1 Mucilaginibacter sp. P4_G9
CTCTACCGGAAGAACCACCTTCTTCCTTCTTCCCCAAATCTCGCCTTTATGCCGGGTAGGTACGGTGTCGCCTAAAAGTTTACCCCAGGGCTTAAGACCATCAATACGATCGAAAATAATCTTAAGCACAGCTATGAACGGGATGGAAAGGAACATACCAGATAGCCCCCATAACATATTGCCCAATAATACAACGATGATGGACATGAGCGCGTTGATTTGCACCTTGGATGATACAATACGTGGCACCAGGATATTGTTATCAATAAACTGGATAACAAGGTAAGCCACTATCACCCCCAATTGCGTTGTATAGCCATCTTTGGTAACAGTAGCCATCAACACTGGCAGGGCAATGGCAATAATACCGCCTAAATAAGGCACCAGGTTAAGGATGGCGCCTATCACCCCAATCAATATCCCATATTTTACGCCAAGCAGGATAAGCGCCAGCGAATTCAGCGCTGCCACAATCATCATCTCTATCAGCAAACCTATAATGTAGCTTTGGATAGCCGCTTTGGTTTCGTGCAATACATCGGCCACGCGCCTGGAGTTCTCCTCTGAAAACACTTCGAAAAAAAAGTTGAGCAGTAAGGTTTTATAATAAAGTACAAGGAAAACATACACAGGAACAATCAATATCAACCCAAAGATGCCAATTACCGAGCCTAAAGTACTGCCCAACAGCGAATGGCTATTATCCATTGCCTCTTTAATTAATTGATTCTGCTTTTGTACAGAATAACCAAAGGTGGTTGCTACCCAATCTTTAGCATCAACGGATATTGCTGCAAACTTTTGTTTCAGCATGGGCAGCGAATCGCCAAACTGGATAATTTGGGTAGATAGAAAATAAAATAACCCGGCAATGGCGACGGATGCCAAAAGCAAGGTAATAGAGATAGCCAATACTTTGGGTACCTTTTTATTTTCCAGCCAATTGCAAACGGGGTTTAATAAAATAGCAATAAACAACGAGAACGCTATCGGTACAAAAACATCGGCCAGCTGTGAAAATATATAGACTAATAAAATGAGCCCGAACATAATAACGGTGCTCTTGAGATAAAAAGGGTATTCTTTAACCGGCATACAGGCAGAAAATAAGGTGTATCCAAATCAAGGAGTAAATCAACTAATTGTTTTATCTGCCCAATAAATTCCTGGAAAACAAAAGGGCCTGAAACCGAAGTTTCAGACCCTTTTATCATAAATCCCGTCTTCCTCAGAATCTCGTCCCCGCAAGGTCTCTCCAATGCTATTAAGTTAAGAGGTTGATAGACTGCTCCAGAGGAGCAAAAGCTTTGTAGCACAAATAAATTGACAATCTTTTGCGTGCCAGAGGTACGCTACCTATGGTTCCGTACCTCTGGCACGGAGCTTCATTTTTGCTTTTCGTCCCCGCAGGGTCTCTCGAAAGAGGACCCTGCGGTTGCACTAAGCCCGTATTATTTACGAAAACCGCATTTATGCGTGATGATCGGGGTACCTCAGGGTCCTCTACGAGAGACCCTGAGGGGACGAAAAGCTATTCCCCCGCTGGGGGAGAAACACATTAATTTCCCGTCCCCGCAGGGTCTCTCGAGAGAGGACCCTGCGGTTGCACTAAGCCCGTATTATTGACGAAAACCGCGTTTATGGGTGATGATCGGGGTACCTCAGGGTCCTCTGCGAGAGACCCTGAGGGGACAAAAGTTCAGCATGACTTGAATTAATATTCTTTACTTTGCGTTCAACGTAATTTTAGCAGCAGGCAAACCCTTTGATGTTGCTGTAAACGTAACCGAACCTGCCTTTTCCTTAGCCTGTATAATAGCAAGGGCTAAGCCATGGAAAGCCTTGCGATACGATACTTTAAATGAATCATGACTAACAGGATCGCCGTTATCAACGCTGGCAATAAAGGCTGGTCCGGTTATTTTAAAGTCGACCAGGTTTTCGGCATCCGGTACTACATTGCCATCTTTATCCAGGACTTTTACGGTAATGAATGACAAATCTTTGCCGTCGGCTTTAATCAGTTTACGATCGGCCGATAGTTCAATTTTTGCCGGTTCGCCTGCGGTATGGATGAGGCGGGTTAAAACCTCCTTGCCATTTTTGCGCGATACTGCCTTTAGCGTGCCCGGCTCATATTTTACGCGCCACATGATGTGCAGGTCGTCCCCGGTTTTCTTTTTTATGCCTAATGATTTGCCGTTCAGGAAAAGCTCAACTTCATCGGCATTATTGTAATATGCCCAAACATCAATCATTTTACCAGGTGTCCAGTTCCAGTGCGGGAAAATGTGCAATACAGTTTTGTTAGTCCACTCACTTTGGTACATGTAATACACATCCTTAGGGAAACCCGCCAGGTCAACAATACCAAAATACGAGCTGCGCGATGGCCAGCTGTATGGAGTAGGCTCGCCTAAATAGTCAAACCCTGTCCAGATGAACATCCCCGAAAGGAAATCATACTTTTTCATTACCTTCCAGGTCATCTCGTGAGTCGATCCCCATGGTGGTCGCACATTATCATAAGCCGATACGTTATTACCTTCCCTTTCAAATGGCTTATCCCATTTTTCGGGCCATACCCTGATGCTATCCGATGGCATTTCGTAAAAGCCCCGGGTTTCCAGGCCAGATGTAGTTTCTGTAGCGATGAATTTTTTACCGGGATACCTGTCATGAAAACCGGCATACTCTCCCTCATGATAGTTATAACCTACCAGGTCTATCGCGCCTGATGCTATGATCTTGTTTTTTGTATCCGGGTTATTATTGGCAGCGGTTATAGGGCGTGTAGTATCTAAACTATGAACAATAGCCGTAAGCTGCGGCGCAATCCTTAAAGCCGAAGTATCGCTTTGCTGCCCTATTTCGTTACCAATACTCCAAATCATTACGCTGGGATGATTTCTATCACGCAGAATTTGATCTTCCAGGTCGCGTTTGTGCCATTGTTTGAAAAACAGGTGATAATCGTACTTTGCTTTTTCCCATTCCCAGGTATCAAAAGCCTCATCCATTACAATAAAACCCATTTTATCGCATAGATCAAGCAGCTCCGGAGCCGGCGGGTTATGGGAGGTACGGATGCCGTTGCAACCCATACCTTTTAAAATCTGCAGCTGACGTTCCAACGCACGGGTATTTATAGCTGCGCCAAGGCTGCCCAGGTCATGGTGATCGCAAACGCCTAAAATTTTCATCGGTTTGCCATTCAGGCTAAAACCTTTATCAACATCGAAGTTAAAATAGCGGATACCTAAAGGAGTAGTATATTCGTCAATTACCGTTTTGCCCGAAAGTACCTGCGTAACCGCTTTGTATAAGTAAGGCTTTTCAACACTCCATAATACCGGGTTTTTAACATTAAACACGCTGCTTGTTTCAAATACAGTATCTTTTAATTGTTTTTTTGATGGAATAGATGCCTCTGCAGCAATCACTTTACCTGCAGCATCATATAGCGTAGTTTTCACTGTTACTGGTGAGGATGCGGCGTTTTTAATCTGTACCTTTAAATTAACTTTGGCCGATGCGTTGCTTACATCTGTTGTAGTTACATAGGTACCCCAATGGTTAATTGCTATTTTATTGGTAGTAACCAGCCATACATTCCGATAAATTCCAGACCCTGAATACCAGCGGGAATTTGGCTGAACAGAGTTATCAACTTTTACAGCGATAACGTTATTGCCGCCAAAGTTTAAATAAGGAGTAAGCTCATACCTGAATGAGATATAACCATTTGGCCTGAAACCAAGGTGATGCCCGTTAACCCAAACATCGCTCTTTTGGTAAACACCGTCAAAATCTATATAAATCAATTTCCCTTTTGATGAAGCCGGCACTGTAAATGTTTTACGATACCAGCCTATACCGCCCGGCAATGCGCCGCCTTCGGGAGTAGCGGGGTTATCTTTGCTGAATTTCCCCTCAATGCTCCAGTCATGCGGTAAATTTAGCGAACGCCATTTGGCATCACTCGTGCCAGGCTTTTCAGCATGGGGTACATCGCCTAAATTAAAGCGCCAACCCTTATCAAAGTCGAGCGTTTGACGGCTTTGCTGGGCAAAACTATCTGCACAAAAAAACAGGGTGAGAAGCAACAAGCCGTATAATCTTACAGCTTGGGCAATTGACTTTATAGGATGCATAATAGGTTAATTGGGATTAAATGTAATTTAGACACTAAATTAGAAATAATATAATATTAACCCAATGCAGTGCCGAATTTATTTCGGAATAACGTTTTGCAAAAAAAATTCTTTTTTGTTTTGTCCTCGCAGGGTCTCTCGGAGAGGCCCCTGCGGTTGCACCAAGCCCGTATTGTTCACGAAAGCCGCGTTTATGTGAGGTGATCACGGTACCTCAGGGTCCTCTGCGAGAGACCCCGAGGGGACGGAAATTCTTTTGTCATCCTGAACGGAGTGAAGGATCTACTTTCCGCTATGCTTCTTCGCCCTGTACTGTCTGCGAATAGATCCTTCACTCCGTTCAGGATGACAAATTTTTTAAAACGTCATTCCCTGCTATTCTTTTCTTTTTTGATTACTACTTTTTTACCGTATTCACCATACTAAATCCTACCAGTTCGTCCCAGCGGGCTGCAGGCGGGCGGTAGTAAACCAATAGCTGGTAATCGTTCTCGGTTTCAAAATGACTGCCTTCAAGGGGGACATCATCGGCCTTGCCATTTTTATCAACCCAAACATATTCATAATCATATACGCCCTGCTTTAACAACAGGTTGATATAATACCGGCCATTTTCATCGCGGATAAGCTTACTATGCTCGTCAAGCTTGTAATCGTTAAACATGCCAACAATGTATGGTGTGCCTTCACTTCCCAATTTATTGGCAGCAAGACTAAAATATACATGTGCGTAATCGGCATCGGTACGCGGGTCGCGGCCATCCTGGTTTAGGATAAAGAATTTGCCGTTGTTATCATAGTACAATACATAGTCGGGATTATCGCGAATGGGGTCGCCCAATAGCACTACGATATTTGCCGTATCCTTATAAATTTTAGCCACGCGTTGCGAGTTAAGCTTCAAGGTTCGCATATCAAACAGCCTGAATTCATTACGGCCGGGGAAATCGTTAATGGCCACATCGTTATAGATTAATGATGTACCGCGGATATTTGTTGGCTCTGTATTTAAAATACCGGTGGAGGTACGCGCGTTCTGCATTACAAATGCACGGATCTCCCGGGATGGACTTTGCACTTGCAAACTTCCGTAATCAACGGTAAAATTTAATTTCTGGTTGGTTTGCCGTGTTTGCGTATTAGGCGATGCAATTATATTGGCTGCTATAGAGACCTTTTTACCAACTACATACAAGCGGCGGGTGAGCACCATTTTTGATTGATCACCGTCTTCATAAACCTTCAGGATATAGTTTCCTGATATTTTAGGGGCGATGTTATTATTAGGGATCAGCTGTTCATAATGGGTATATTTTTGAAAGGTACCTGTAGAATAGCTGTAATTATACAAACGGTCGTCCTGGAAACTTTGCAGGTACTCGGCCGGCGACAAGTTAGATGAGTTCCATTTGGTATCGCAATGCTCGATGGTATAATAGTAATTACGACTGCCGCCACGCAGATCATCAAAAGCCAACAGCACTTTATCATCAGCGCCAAGATTGATTACCGGGAACGGGTTTTGCTTATCGGTATTGTTAAACTCAACGCTTTTTATGGCGGGGTTGTAAACGTTATTATCGTAGGGTGTTTGGGCAAAAGTTTTGAGGGAGAGCAGGACGAGTATAAATAGTATTATTGAAACGCTTAAGGGGAATTGACGTTTTGAAACACAGCATCCAAAAGGCCTGTCAGTCTGAGCCTGTCGAAGACTCGCGCGGAGAGGCCTTTGCCCGCTATGGTTCGACAGGCTCACCATGACAGCCCACCACCCGTCATTTGTAGGCACGACGCAATCCCCGATATGCAAAGCGGCCTTGCAAGGTTGCACTGTAAAGTTGGGGATTGCTTCGTACCTCGCAATGACGGGTTTCATAGATATGTTTTACTTTAAAACTATGTCATTGCGAGCGTAGCGTGGCAATCTCGTCACATGCAAATCGGATATGCACAGTTCGCGATTGCTTCGTGCCTCGCAATGACAAGTTGTAGAATCCCAGACTTACGAAGTTTTAAAAACTTCGTAAGTCTTTCGCCGGTTTGTTATTCCCCCTTCAGAGTTTCGCGAAATTTTACCACTCGCAATGACATGTTTTTGGATATAGTTTTTAAGCTTCCAGCTCCAAAATCTGCTCGGCCAAAGTTTCCCATTTTTGTTGGATCTGCTTCAGCTCGGCTTGTTTTTGGTTATAGGCAGTATTGGTTTCTTTTAGCTTTTGGCTGTCGTTATAAATTTTGGTATCGGCCAGTTTGGCTTCCAGTTCTTTCACTGTTTTATCAAGCACGGCAATCTGCTCTTCCATTTTGGCCAGGTCCTGGTTCAGTTTCTTTAGCTGCTGGTGCTTGTTTTCACCTTGCTGCTGTTTAACCGGCTCGGGCTTTTTCTCTTCCTTTTTAGGCTGTGGTGCGGGCGCGGCGGCCTTAGGTTCAAACTTGCGCTTTGAAAACCACTCGTCGAACTCGGCATAAGTACCGGGATAAATTTTTATCTTTTGATCCTCAATGAACCAAATCTTGTTGGCCACATTGTCAAGGAAATACCTATCGTGAGATACTACAATGAAAGTACCCTCGTACTGCTCCAAAGCCTGGATCAGGATATTTACAGATTGCATATCCAGGTGATTGGTAGGCTCATCCAGCACCAGGAAGTTAGCATCGGCGGTAAGCGCCTTGGCTAAAGCCACACGTGATTTTTCGCCTCCCGATAGTACCTTAATCTTTTTAAACACATCATCACCGGTAAACAAAAACGAACCTAATATGGTACGCAGCTCGGTATCGGTATGCTTTGGCGCAAATGCCTGTAGTTCCTGCAGTATCTGGTTCTCCAGGTGTAACGACTCCAGCTGGTGCTGGGCAAAAAATGTGGTGCTCACATTGTGCCCGGTGGTTACCTTGCCTGTATAATCATGATCGGCATTGGCAATGATGCGCAGCAAGGTTGATTTACCTTTACCGTTGGCACCAATCAGGGCTATTTTGTCGCCTTTTTCAATTACCGCTTCGCCGCCATCAAGAATATCAATTGCGGGATACTTTTTAACAATATCCTCTAACGTTACTACGTGCCTGCCCGATTGTTTGGAGAAACGGAAAGCAAAGTTAACCGATGGGTTATCATCATCCACATCATCCACGCGTTCCATTTTATCAAGCATTTTGATACGCGACTGCGCCATTTTTGCTTTAGAGGCCTTGGCCCGGAAACGCTCGATCAAACGCTCTTCCTGTTTTATTTTTGATTGCTGGTTTTTAAACTCACCGCGCTGAATTTCTTCGCGCTGCGCTTTTTCTTCCAGGTAAAAAGTATAGTTACCCGCATAAACGGTAAGTTTCCCTTTACGCGATTCAACTGTACGGTTAATCACCTTATCCAAAAACCACCTATCGTGAGATACGATGATGATGGCGCCGTTAAAAGCTTTCAAATAATCTTCCAGCCATTGGATAGAAGGTAAATCAAGGTGGTTGGTAGGCTCATCCAATAACAAAATATCGGGCGCCTGTAACAAGATTTTGGCCAACATTACACGCATACGCCACCCTCCCGAGAAGGTGCTTAGCTTACGCTGGCAATCAGCCTCGCTGAAACCCAAACCCGCTAAAATTTCGTGTGCTTTGTATTCAATATTATAACCATCAAGCAATTCAAACTCATGCTGCTTATCGCTAAGCTTGTGCAAAAGGTCTTCGGTATAGTCGGTTTCCAATTTTTTAAGCAGCACTTCTATCTCATCATGCAATTGGTTTTGGCGCTCAAAAGCCTCCATAGCCACATGCACAATATTTTTATCAGATGAGTATGACAGCAAATCCTGGTTAAGGTAACCCATGGTAAGGTCCTTCGCCATTGATATGGTGCCCGATGTAGGTTTATAGTCGCCTACAATAATTTTTAAGAGGGTAGTTTTCCCGGTTCCGTTGGCACCTATTAAACCAATTTTTTCACCGGGTTTTATATGCCAGTTGGCTTCATCGTAAAGGGCCCGCGCACCAATCTCAAACGTAAGGTTATTTATAGCAATCATTTGGGCGCAAAGATACGATTTTACGCGCAAAGCTGAAAGGACAAAGGAGCAAGGATTTATGGACAAAAGAATAAGGACGAAAGGACAAATAATAAAATGCCGATGTTAGAAAAACACGGCGCAATACATTAAAACAAAGTATAAGTCCTTTGTCTTTTCGTCCTTAATCCTTTGTCTAGCTTATGCTCCCACAGCCTTAAGCCATGTTTGCGCCATGAGGGCTTCGCCGGCTACGCTGGGGTGTACACCATCGCGATTCCAGTAAGTGGCGGGGGCAATGGTTTCGGCTTTGTCAAATGCTGCCTGGTAGGGTACAAAAATGGCACCATACTGAGTGGCAATATCTTTGGCCGCCTTGCGGAATAAGTCAAACGTAGGGTACCATTTCTCGTCAACAGCCTTTACGCCCTTTTGGGCAAATGGCTCGCAGATCACCAGTTTAATATCCGGCAGGGCCGCTTTGGTACGATCTATCAGTTTTTTATAATCGGCTATGTAAGTATCAATTGTGCCGGTGTAACCGCTGGTGAGTGTATGCCAAAAATCATTTACACCAATATGAATGCTCAGCACATTGGGTTTAATGGCCAGGCAATCGGTATCCCAGCGCTCGGCCAGTTGATATACCTTATTGCCGCTGATGCCTTTGTTATAAATTTTAAGGTTCTTATCAGCATGATTAAGCAATAGCTGCGATGCAGTGATAAGCGCATAACCCGACCCTAAGGAGCTGGTTGTATTAAATTCGGTAGTATTATGATCTCGGCCCCAGTCGGTAATAGAATCGCCCTGGAAAAGGATCACATCACCGGTATTAAAGCTGATTTTTTTTGACGGTTTTTCTATAGCTAAAGCTGCTGAAACTATCTGGGGTAAGCCCATGGCCGCTATAGTACCTACTGATGCTGTTTTTAAAAAATTGCGTCGGTTGCGTTTAAACATATTGATGGTTTTATAGATCGATTTTGATTTCCGAATTTACAGATTTACGTGACTTTTTTAAACTTTGTTAAATTTTATATAAGCTTTTGAATGATTAATATCATCGCCAAAGTAAAATTTCATAAAATTCTGGTTTACACAGCTTAAGTAAAGTGCTAACTTCGCGCCATGTATTTTTTATTAAAACCCATCCTTTTCCTGTTCGATCCCGAAAAAGTACATTATTTTGTAACCCGCAACTTAAAGCGCTTTAACCGTTTTCCGGGTGGCGCTGCTTTAAGCCGGGCTATATGGGATGTAAACGACAGGCGTTTAGAAAAAGAGGTCTTCGGCCTAAAATTTAAAAATCCTGTTGGCCTGGCAGCCGGCTTTGATAAAAATGCCGAACTGATGGGCGAAATGGCCAACATGGGTTTTGGCTTTGTGGAGATAGGTACCGTTACCCCCCTGCCCCAGCCCGGCAATCCGCAGCCGCGCATGTTCCGCCTRCCATCAGATGGCGCGCTTATTAACCGAATGGGCTTTAACAACTTCGGCGTTGATGTTGCTGCCGAAAGAATAGCTACCTTTCGCAAAAATGCCAAAGGAGCACAAAAAAGCCTGATCATTGGCGGCAACATCGGCAAAAACAAGGTAACACCTAATGAAGATGCCGTTAGCGATTATATCAAATGTTTCGATCGCCTGTTTGATGTGGTTGATTATTTTGTGGTGAACGTAAGCTCGCCCAATACGCCCGGCCTGCGCGAACTGCAGGAAAAAGAACCGCTGATGCAATTATTGAACACCCTGCAGCAACGCAATTCAAAAAACGGCATCAGCCGCCCCATACTGTTAAAAATTGCACCAGACCTTACCAACTCACAACTGGATGACATTGTTGATATTGTGCAGCAAACCGGCATTGCGGGCATTATAGCTACCAATACCACCATCAGTCGTGAAAATTTAACTGCAGCCGATAGTTTAAAATCAGAGATGGGTGGCTTAAGCGGCAAGCCGCTTACTAAGCGCTCAACTGAGGTGATCAGCTATATTTTCAAAAAATCAAAAGGCTCGTTTCCCATCATTGGTGTAGGTGGAATCCACTCTGCCGGCGATGCAATGGAGAAATTAAATGCAGGGGCATCGCTGGTGCAACTATATACCGGGTTTATTTACGAAGGACCGGGGTTGATAGGGAGGATAAATAAGAAACTTCTTGGCAAATAAATGTCTGAACCGGAATTCATCGAATTTATGAATTAACAGAATTCTAAAAATTCAGAATAACACTTGACATCTGTGGTTTGTAAAAAACACAAACTGTAGAAAGAAATTCAAAAAATTCTTTAATTCGATAAATTTCGGTTCAGAAAAATATGCCAACAAAAAAATCCCACCGGTTTCTGAAACCAGCAGGATTTATAAGATCTTTTGAGCGCCTGCGCTCTTAACAGGTAGAATTATTTACCTGCAGCAATTGCCAAAACGGCATTGTTTTTTGCTATCTGGCTGTGTTTTGACTCAGCAGAACGGCTTCCGTACTCAAGGTTGGTAGCCAGCTTCAAAAACTGCACTTCTAAACGTGAAGTAGTTTTGTTTTTTCTATCTTTTCTTTTTAAACGTGTAACGCCCATGGTGTTGTTATTTTAATTTTTTTAATACCCTTGAGGTCGGGAGCGGATTCGAACCGCTGTAAAAGGTTTTGCAGACCTCTGCCTAGCCACTCGGCCACCCGACCCTCTTTTTAAGGATTGCAAAAATAGTAATTAATTTAATGGTAGCCAATATTTATTTCATTGAATTTCTTTTTATTTCAGAACATAGTATGGCTGTGGCTATAGCAACGTTCAATGATTCGGCTTTCCCGGCCCTTGGGATGGTTATTTTTGTGGTAATCAGCCGCTCAATCGCGGGGCTTATGCCGTTACCCTCGTTACCCATCACCAGCAATCCTTCGGTGCCAAAATTGCTGTTATAAACATTCTCCCCATCCAGCATTGCCCCAAATATGGGCAGCCCTATCTGTGGCAAAACCGTCTCCAGGCTTGCATAATGCACATTTACACGCGCCAGGGAACCCATAGTAGCCTGTACCACTTTAGGGTTGTAAACATCAACCGTATCTTCGCTGCATACAATATCGGTAATGCCGAACCAATCGGCGGTGCGGATAATGGTGCCCATGTTGCCGGGGTCCTGTATACTATCAAGCACCAATGAAAACTTTTGTTTGAGGCTGTTATAATTTAATGTTGCCCATATTGGTATTTTAACCAAACCAATTACCTCCTGCGGCGTTTTCAAAGTGCTTATTTTTTCTATATCCTTCATTGAAATCTCCTGAAAGTTTATTTTTCGGGATAAATTCAGCATTTTTGGAGCAATTGAAGGGGTATGGTATATGGTATCCACCTGGTAACCTGAGCTTGTAAATTCAATTACTGATTTATAGCCCTCAACCAGGAAAAAACCATGTTCCCTGCGAAATTTTTTATGTTGTAAGGATGTTAATAAACTGATTTGTGATTTTGAAAGCATATATAAAACCTGCTGGTTACCGCCTTACAATATTAAGTATTTTGCTGCTCATTATCGGCGCGGGTTGCAGCGTTACCCGTGGCATCCGCAAAGATCAGGCTTTAGTACGCAAAATTACTATAAAAGGTATTGATAAGGAATTTGCAGAAGTTGCTGTAAACTATGTTGATAAAGAGCAACAGCCCAACAATAAACTCAATCTTCAATTTTATTACTGGTTTAGCAATAATGGCAAACGAAATATTGGGGAGGCCCCTGCCATACTGGATAGTAACCTGGTTGAATATTCACGTTTCCAGATGGAAAAATTCATTCAGAACCGTGGATATTTAAAAGCAAGGATCACCGATAGCATTGTGATAAAAAAACAACGGGCTGAGTTGATTTTCACCGCGCATGAAGGCCCACTGTTCCACATCCGTAAAATTGAAGACAGCATTCCCGATAAAAAAATCAAGAATATTTACATAGCAAACCGCAATAAAATATCGCACATACAACCCGGCGGCCGTTTTGATACCGACAGCCTTGCACATGACCGTGATGAACTGTACTTGCTCATGAAACGCAATGGCTATTTTGATTTTTACAGGCAATACATCAATTTTAATTACGACTCCACCTTTAACAGCAGTGTGGTTGATATTAAAATGATGATTGATAACCCGGCCGGTAAAACAGAGCACCCGGTTTACAAAATTAACAATACACTTGTAACCATATCCGCCAGTAGTGGCAGAACACCGGGCAAGGCCGATACAATACAGGTTGATTCGCAATTTAGGTTTGTTGATTTTTCTAAACGTTTTAAACCAAGGGTGGTTATTGATTATACCTATCAAAAAAAGGGACAAATATATGATATTGATAAACAAACCCTTACCACTACCCGCCTATCGGAGTTAAACGTTTTTAGAAATGTACCCAACCCTACGTATGAAAAACTTGGCGATAGCACCAACCGCTTAAATACCAAAATAGATATTATCCCGCTTAAACATTACTCAGACCGGGTAGAAGGCGAGTTCCTGTTTGCCAATGGGAGGTATGGATACAACATAGGCAACACTTTTACAAACCGAAACCTGTTTATGCAGGCAGCCATATTACAGGTAAAACTTAACTGGAGCATTTTATTTGATAACGGCACAAACACTACAAATAATGCCGATATCCAGAACCAGGAATTCAGGGCAGGGATAAATTTAATATATCCGCGTATCGTATCACCTTTTCATTTTCCTTTAATGGGTAAATACGGTGTGCCGCATACCACCTTCTCCACAAACTATTCATTGTTTTACCAAAAAGACCTGGTAACACGCCAAAGCTTTGTAAACTCTATAAGTTATGATTTTTATGAAACCGGGCGCAAGCTGCATACTGTTACACCCATAAATATCGAATTTTCAAAGGGGGTAATTGATCCCGCTGCGCGCGATACCTTATTGGCACATGGTAAGTTTGCCTACGTAAAACTAATTGGCCGAACTGTATTTACAACAGGTAGTCAATATACATTTCAGTATAATGCACTTGAATTAAACTCCTATAAAAACTTCGAATATTTCCGTGGAAGTTTGGATATAGGCGGTAATTTCCTGAGCTTGCTGGGCAGTACCTTTAATACACCAAGGGATTCGCTTGGGCAACGCCAAATTTTAGGATATACCTTTTCTCAATATACCAAAACCGAAGTCGACTTTCGCATTTACCGAACCCTGGGGGGCGAGCGACAATTTGTATTTCGTATTAATCCCGGCATTGGTATACCTTATGGCAATAGTAACGAGCTGATATTTGAAAAAAACTTTTACACCGGCGGCGCAAATGATATGCGTGCGTGGTTACCCCGCACACTTGGCCCGGGTCAGTTTAACCGGGGAACCGCTTATGCAGGTGACCCATCATCCCTTGCCCGCCTAAAATATCTTGATCAGTTTGGCGAAATAAAGATAGTAGCCAATGCCGAATACCGTTATAAACTGGCAGATAACTTTTTTGGCGCAAAGTTAAAAGGTGCTGTTTTTATAGATGCCGGCAATGTTTGGAGGCTGGGGAAAAAAGCAGAAAGTCCAAACGGTGAATTCAGGTTCGATAATATTTTACAATCAACAGCTATTGGTATTGGTACCGGTTTACGGTTCGATTTAAGTTTCTTTGTTTTCAGGCTTGATGCCGCATTTAAATTTAAAGATCCGCAGTTTAGCGGAGCCGACCAGTGGGTACTGATAAAGCACTCAAATGAGCTCTTCCACAGCAGGTCATTTAAAACCGCTTATGCAAACAATAACGGCGGCGATACCTATAATTTTATGCAGTTGAATTTTGGGATAGGATTGCCGTTTTAATTTTGAATTACTGAATTAGCCTCAGGCTCTCCCGGCTAAAATAGCCCCTTCAAACCATCAATAGCGCTTTCAAAAAAAGTGTGCATACTTAAACCATTATGGTAGTTAAAATACAGGAATATGCAGAATATAATAACCGCTATAATGATGAACCGCTTAAACATATAGGCCAGCAATATTAAAATTAGCGGTATAGCTATCAAAAACATAATACTGATATGGAACGGGCTTAATTTGCTATCGTGTTTATAAATATAGTAGAGGATGCCGTGTGTGCCGCTTTCGTTAATATGCTTGGCATATAAAAAGGTAGAGCGATCTATCTTTTGCCTGTAAAAGGCAACTCCCTTTTCAAACTTTAACTGGTACTCAAAACCGTTCATGATAAATGTGAACAGGCCGTTTACGTTCTCCTGGGTCACGCCGGCCGAATCTGTGGCTATAACAGCCACCTGGTCAACCCCGAAAGGGTTTTCTTTAACTACAAAATGATTTATGGCAATTGTATCGGCAAAAACAAAGTTGTGTGTAGCCGCAATAAGGCACAATAAAAACAATAATTTTTTCATCTGTTAAAAACCATAAATAAAATGTACGCAATAAAAATAGTGTTTTTTGTGCTATCTGTTTAGTAAATAAATACTCGCGTTAAGCACAGCTACAAAACTTACCCATAGCAAATAAGGCCAAAGCAGCTGCCCGGCAACCCTACTGTATTTACCAAACCAGTTAATATTAAAAATAATACTTATCCACAACAGTATAATAACCATCATAGCACCCAATAACTGGTGTAAAGCAAAAAACATAACCCACCACAAAAAATTTAAAAACAACTGCACAAAATAAATTGCCCGGGTGATTTTAAAGGCAGGTTTGCGGCTCCGGTGTTTCCAAACCAGGTAGGCTGCTATAGCTATCATAATGTAAAGCACCGCCCAAACCGGGGCAGAAAGCCAGAGCGGCGGGGTAAAAAATGGTTTTGTAAGTGTATTGTACCAGCCTGCAATTTCGGGCCGTGTAAAAAGTGCAGCAACAAAACCTATCGCCAGTGTAATTAATAAACTGATGAGGAACGGAAAGAACCGGAATTTTCTGGGTATCGCTGGAATCATCGTTTTATGGAAACCAATAAAATAACAATAAGTTTTGGGTAAATAATTACATACACATTATGCAGGCGTTACAATTAAAAACCGCAAAAATATTAGCTTAGCAACCGTTGCCATAAGTAAATAAAATGATAAAAGCTTATAAACTATATACCGGCGAAGATGGGCACTCACATGTGCAAACAGGAACAGTAGCCGAAATGATTTTTAACCCGGTTTCAACTATCCGGTTCCAGGAATCGCCTCCACATTCGTTTTACGATTGGCACAACGCCCCTGCCTGGCAATATGTGATCAACCTATCCGGGACATTGGAATTTGAGACCCGTACAGGCGAAACCTTTATATTTCGCCCGGGCGAAATATTGATTGCTATGGATACAACAGGAACAGCTCATCAATGGAAACTGATAGACGATGAGCCATGGCGACGGGTATATGTGACGTTTGCTACCGGGCAGGAGGTAAACTTTGTGCCGGATGCGGGATAAAAATTAAAGTCATGCTGATCTGCTTTCGATAGATCAGCCTCCCACTTGCAAGGTTTCATCCCTGTAATTGATCATCTTGCGTGTGGGACCCGGGTAAGCTGGCCAGCATTTACGGGATGACTTTTAATACTATTAATCTGGTTTAACCCGCACATATACGCTGTTAAAACCGTCACTGATAAATACATCATTCAAAAACAAAGTATCATTCCTGATAATAAATGCATCGGCCTGCAGATCATTGATCTTCAACAGATCAATAGTTTCGGTAGCCGAATATTTATAATTTCGGTTTATAGAAAATTTGCCGGAAAGCATAACCGAATCTTTTTTTAACATTTTAAAAGTGCTGTCATTCCTGTATACCTGAGTTAAGTTATACCCGGCACTTTGGGGCGTTATGGTCATCCCGGCTATGCCCCCAACAGATTTTACCCAACGCCAGCTACCAAATATTGATGTGGAAACAGGGCCCGGTAAACCATCTTTATTGCATGAACTAACGCTGCATAGTACCAGCGCGGCAATTACAAGGGTAAAGTATTTCATAATACACGGTTATATACAGCATTACGCAGGCCCTAAATGCTTTGATACAATGAGTTATAAATATTTCAAAAAAAATCTTATTCCTTAATTTCAACAAAATTCTTTGTATCATTAAACCATGATTATTGTTATCCAGTGTAAAGACCAGGTAGGCCTGGTTGCATCTATATCGGCTATATTAGCAAAATACCAATTGAACATAGTTTCGATGCGCGAACATGTTGATAAGAGCGAGAACATATTTTTTATGCGCCTGGAGGTAGAAGATGGGGATAATGAAAATCTTGCACAAAAATTAAAAGAAGTTTTACCTGCCGGTGCAATTATTTCGGTAAATCCCCTTCCCGAAAAAAAAGTGGTTGTGCTGGTAACAAAGGAGTATCATTGCCTTGCCGATATACTCATCCGTAATTATTTTAAAACCCTGGGAGCAACTGTTCAATGCGTAATTGGCAACCACGCCACCCTGCAAAACATTTGCGAGCGTTTTGATATGCCTTTTTACCATATATCGCATGAGCAAGTAAGTAAGGAAGAATTTGAACAAAAAATAAGCGATACTATTGAGCAACATACGCCGGATTATGTAATACTGGCCAAATACATGCGCATTTTATCGCCGGCCTTTGTAGCAAAGTTCCCCATGCGGATAATCAATATCCACCACTCATTTTTACCTGCTTTTATTGGCGCTAACCCCTATCGGCAAGCTTTTGAACGCGGCGTTAAGCTGATAGGCGCTACCGCCCACTTTGTATCAAATGAGCTGGATGAAGGCCCCATTATTGCCCAGCAGATCATCCCGGTAAATCACTCCTTTACCGCAGCAACCATGGTAAAGGCCGGGCAGGAAATTGAAACGTCGGTATTAGCTAAAGCCCTTAAATTGATATTTGAAGATCGTGTGTTTGTTTCTAAAAACAAGACGGTTGTGTTTGAGTAATTGTAAAATTCAGAAACACCGGCGCGGCCCTTACGGACAATATTATGCAGACTCCAATACCAGTCTTGTAATCCGAAGTCTTCCATAAACAAACACATTACTTAACGGTTATTTAACAGCAACCGGTTATTTTTGCCGGCAATCTATCTAAATATATCCTATGAAAAAGCTTCTGCTTATTTTATTGCTTACTGTTTTCTCGTGCTCTTTTGTTTTTGCTCAGCATTTTACAGTAGCTACTTATAATCTTCGTAACGATAATGCCACCAATGATGATTCCTTGAGAGGCAACGGCTGGAAGCAGCGCCTTCCTGTTATAGCTAAATTGATACAATTTCATGATTTTGATATCTTCGGCACACAAGAGGGTCTTGTTCATCAATTAAAAAATCTTACTTCGGCCATGCCCGGATATGCCTATACCGGCATAGGGCGCGATGATGGTAAAACAGAGGGGGAGTTTTCGGCTATATTTTATAAAACAAACAAATTTAAGTTGCTTAAGCATGGCGATTTCTGGCTATCGCCTATAACCGACCGCCCTAATAAGGGTTGGGATGCTGCC
>NZ_JBFUKF010000077.1:0-17402 GCF_056400985.1 Mucilaginibacter sp. P4_G9
CTGTTGATCTGGCGCAAAGGGCGCAGGTAAGACCGCTAACCTGTAGTTCGGCCCGGGTAAACTGGGCTTTGGCAACGGTAGCAGAAAGGGAAAACAGGATGATGAATATTTTAAGCGTTTTCATATCCGGATATTTTTAACATATAACAAAAATAGAAGATTAACTTGTTGATTACAAATAGTTTTTTGTGCCATTGTAATATCGGTAAAAACAGAAAAACCCGGCCCTCGCGGCCAGGTTTTATAATTAACTTGATCTTTTATATTAACTTAACTGTATATTATTGACCGGCTTGTTTAGCCTGGCTTTTCATGGTTGAGTTGGCAACAATCACAATCTCCACCCTACGGTTTTTTGAGCGGCCATCAACTGTTGTGTTATCGGCAATTGGCTCAATTTCGCCTTTACCCGATGTTTGTAAACGTGATGAAGGAACGTTAGTGGCTGCAATAAATGATTTTACCGATTCAGCCCTTCGTACAGATAAGTCCATGTTATGCGAATCTGAACCGGTGTTATCGGTATGGCCAACAATTAAAATATTGGTTTCGGGGTTGTTTTGAAGCGATACAGCCAGTTTTTGTAAATTGCTCTGAGCCTCTGGTTTAAGAGCCGATTTATCGGTATCAAATAAGATCCCCGAATCAAATTTTACCAGGATCCCCTCGCCTTCGCGGATTACAGTTGCACCTGGAACTGTTTGTTTTATTTCGGCAGCCTGCCTATCCATATTACGGCCAATAAAAGCACCTGCGGTGCCACCAACAGCGCCACCTATAATTGCGCCCAATGCGGTGTTACCGGCCGCTTTACCTATAAAAGCACCTACTGTACCACCTGCACCTGCACCAATAGCAGCACCTTTTTGTGTTTTGGTTAATGAGTTACAACCTGCACCTAAAATGCCTGCTGTTGCTAATGCTAAGCTGAAAGTAGCAATCTTAATTCTTAAAGATTTCATAATAATATTTGTATATATAAATTGCTATTTGCAAAGCGGATGCCAAAAGGTAAATCCCATATAAATGGAGGTAAATACGCCAAATAGTTTTGTTTTTTTAACAATTAGGAAAGTTAATGTCAGGTTTGTAATGGACATTTAGTCTGAACCAAAAGGAATGGCCAATTTTTAGTACATAAAAGTAAAATTATTGATACAAATGAGATGTGCCTGGCTAAATTAATTAACCACTATTAATGTAGCCGGAAGAATGAGTTTAAAAGTACTGCCTATCCCTTTTTCTGATACCACATCAATTTCGATATCATGAAAGCCGGCTATTGATTTTACAATAGGCAGGCCCAGGCCAAAACTATCCTGCTGCAGAGATTGCCGGAGTTTTTTAAAACGGTTAAATATAGAAGGGAGCGCTTCTGCTGCAATACCGATACCTGTATCGGTAATGGTGATCACAAATTTATCGTTTACAGCCACAGCTGCTATCCTGATGCTGCCGCCTTCCCGGTTATATTTAATTGCGTTATTGATAAGATTATAAAATAAATTGAAAAGCAAGAATTTATTGATATTAACCATGTACCAGTTATAGGGCACAGCAATATCATAGCTGATATTTTTATCCTGCAAGCGGATAGAGATCTCGTCATACACATCCTGCAGCAGTTCATTTACAGCTACTTTATCTTCCTTTAAAAATTGTTCATTTTCTATTTGCGATATCAGGAGCAGTGTTTTGGTAATGCTTTTTAAGCGGTTCAGGATCTTTTGCATCTCTAACAGACGTACCTTAACCTCATCGCTGATATCCTCCTCTTCAAACATATTCTCAATTTTTGATTGGAGAATAGAAATAGGGGTCATTAGTTCATGCGATGCATTAGAGATAAACTCGCGCTCCCTGTGAAATTTATCGGCAATGGTCTCGATCATTTTATGGATGCTCAGATCAAGGTGCTCAAAATCAGATGTGGTGGTGCGTACCTTCCGGTACGACTGAAAATTGGGAAATTTTTGGCCTATCAGTTTTGTTTTTATAATGGTTCGGAGTGGTTTAAGCACGTAGGTGGAGTAAACCTGGTCGGCCAGGATGGTAAGCAGGATCATCCCCAGCAATACCTGGAATGCTATACTTTGTAGCGGGGTACTGGTTTCGTCAAGTGTATCTACACTTTTGCCTATCTCCAGCAGGTAATTTTTATTTTTTACTTTAAAAGTATGGCTCAGTATCCGGTATTCAAGGGTATCGCCCTCACTGAAGAGTCGCTTACCCCTTTGAATGGTATCTAAATAGTAATCGGGTTCAACTTCATCAAGGCTTATGTATTCGTCTTTGAGGGGGAGGTAGCTCCCGTAGCCTTCGCCGTTTACAATATAGGTTTCAATGCCCCGGCTTTTTACTATTTGCAGTAATTTGTTTTTTTGCTTTAGCAGCTTGCTATCTACATAATTACTGCTGATATTTTTAATCAATACCGGCACAAGCAATACAAACAGTATCACTATCACCAGTTTTGATATGGCGTTAAAAAGCGTAAGTTTTGTTCTGAGTTTCAATACTTAAGCGTTGATTTTTATTTTGTAGCCCAACCCTCTTACTGTTTCAAGCCAATCGGGCGATGCAAAGGCGTTTAATTTTTTCCTTATATTTTTAATATGCGCATCAATATAGTTAGAGTCGTAATCATTATTAACCACACTGCCCCAAATATGTTCGCTTAGCTGCATGCGGGTGAGGGTGCGGTTTTTATGTAGAATTAAATAGGCAATAAGATCAAATTCTTTTTTGGTGATGGTGTTTACCACGCTGCTACCGTGTGATATGGTACGGTTTGTAAGATCGATGAGGAAGCCATCGAGTTCAATTATATTGTTTTTAACCCCAAATTTGCGGCGGATAATAGCCTGCATCCGGCTTTGAAGCTCCAGTAATGAAAATGGTTTGGGCAGGTAATCATCAGCACCAAGATCGAGGCCCTTAATGCGGTCATTAATTTCGGCACGTGCAGTGAGTATTATACAGGCGGCATCCGAATCGAGCTTTTTAGCTTCTTTCAGCAGATCAAGTCCGTCATAGTCTGGCAATCCGAGGTCTATTAAAATAAAATCGTACAAATTGGTAGCTATCTTTTCTGATGCCGAAGTTCCGTCGAAACAAACCTCGCAGATGTAGTTATAATTAGTCAGAAAAATTTCAAGTTCCTGTGCAAGGGCCTTTTCGTCTTCAATTATTAAAACATTCATACGGTTGGTTTAATAAAAAAGGTAGTAAAAGGTGAAGTTAAAGAACGATTCTCTGCGGTTTTCAAGCGCACCTTCTACGTTAACGGGCATAGAATATCGCCAGGATGCTTCAAATGTATAATGCGGCCTGTTATAGGCAACAGGTAGTTTAAAGCTATAGTTAAGCATTTTAAACCGCCTGTTATAACGGGCAGAATTTGGGTCGTTATGCACGTAAATATTGTCTATCTCATTCTGAAAGCGATGGTCAAGAGAGTAGCGTTGCACAAAATTTTGTGTGCCCGCTATAAAATTAAAGGATGGATTAAATGAAAGATAGTCCTTGTCGTCAAAAATGCCCCAGCTGGTTTCAAAATATTTGGAGTTGGTTACAGTAACAAAGAAATCATTCGATTTACCAAAAAGGTAATCTGTGATCACGCTGGTTTTCAGAAATTTCCAGTCGTAGGAGTTTTTAAGGTTGATATCGTTAGAGGACGCCGATTTTATCACATTGGCATTTTTATTAAAAATAAACCGGGTATAGCTTACCGCCCCCGAGAACTGTTTGGAGAACTTATAGAAATATCCACCGCCAACATCAACCTCGTCTATAGGTTTATATCCCAAAACTTTAAGCACCGAGCCATATACAAAAAGCCCGGGTTTACTATTATATATGATATCGCCGGTAACAAACGGATATTTAACAGGACTTGTACGCCCGAAAAAAAGCGCATCGCTGCCATAGTTTACCCCTACAGAAACAGATTGCTTTCTGATAATAGTATCAGTATCAGCAACAACATGGGGGCAGCTACCTGTAATAACAGTTGCTTTAATACCGGTAGCATATAAGGCATTACAACCGGTAATTAAAAAAAGTAAGCAAAAGTACTTCATCAAAAATTGGTAAATTGTTTGTTAACCTGTTTAATTGCCATTTCTTCGTGGTATTTCGGGCGGGCGCTCCAACCCTTCGGGCCGGCGCTGTCTTTTGGGTTTGGGTTTAGCCGGCACCGTTGTGCCATTTTCGTCAACCTTTTCCGGCTTTGCCTGCCTTTTTGCCTTGGCTACCTCTTTAATTTTATTTTTTTCATCCTGTTCCTGCTGTTTTTTACTTTTGGGTAATAACGTGTCTGCTGGCAAGCTATTACGCGATACCGTGATCATGTTAATATTATAAACAGAATTTAACGGGTTGTTGGTATTACCGGCAGATGATAAACATGGTGCAAATATCAATAACAGTACAATATACGCAAACCACTTTATCATTGGGAGGAAGAAAAACTTAAAATTGTATTCAAATATCGGTCAATATAAACAGTAAAACCCAAAGGGGAAGGGTACTGTTGATAACAATTGCTTTACAAAATTATTTAAAGGTCAATTGTTGCCTTAATAATTTTGTAAATGCACACCTTGCCGGAATAATTATGATAGATTGTAATTTAAATTCGTATCAAATGTTTACACCTTTTGATGTGTAAACGCGGTTTTGGTCATCAATAATGATACAGGCTATTTGATTCAGCTGGTTTATTAAATACATGCCCGCATTAACGCCGATATTAATTACCGGTGATGCCATAGCGTCAGAAAGTTCTGCGGTTGGGCTAATGATGCTAACACTTTTAATTTCGCTTACCGGGAATCCTTTGCCGGTGTTCGCAACACTTTGGAACTTTTTCTTGCTTACGCTGCCATATTTTTCGGCACTTATCGATGTCGCGAAGGCCATATTGCTAATGTCGAGATGGGCAAAAGGTTGTTTCCTTTGCTCAGGGTCGGCAGTTGCAACAGTCCATGGTTTAGAATTTGGCTGTGTTCCCCAGGTTAACAAATCGCCGCCTGAATTAATAACACCGCTGTTTACACCGTTCATTTGTAAAATATATTTTGCCCTGTCGGCAGCGTAACCCTTGCTATTGGCTCCAAAGCCAATGCGCATGCCTTTTTCCTTTAAAAAGATGGTTTGTTTAGCTGCATCAAGTATAACGCTTTGGTAGTTGGTTTGCATTACCGAATAGGGGGCAGTTTTAACAGGTGCATTTTCAACAAGTGCGTTTTCGTTACCTGCTATGCGGTTGCCTGTAAAATAGGTAATATCAAAAGCGCCATGGGTAAGATCGGATATTTGCAAAGCCCTGTTGATTAGCCTGAATATCTCGCCATTAGCTTTTACCGGCCCAATCCCTGCATTACGGTTAATTTGTTTAATATTACTATCGTCACCAAAAGCCGAGAGTAGTTTTTCGACCCGGTTAATTTCACCAATGGCAATATCTATTTGTTTGTTGGCCAGTAAGTGATCGGTTCCAACTACACTAATCTCAAACTTATCACCCATTGCGTAAACATCACGCCTGTAGATGGTTAAATTGTTACTTAAAGTTTTTACAGCCAGCATAAATAAATTCTTTATGTCAAAAATCAAACACCCTCTAAATCCTTGTTACAGAGATGGCGGAGTTTTTAGTAAAAACACCATATCGCCACGCTATTAAAAACTAAAGTAGCGGCCTTGCATGAAAATAAGATGAAAACGGGGTTGCAAATAATGCAAATTGGTGGTTTTCACATTATTTAACATTACAAAGGCAAAARGGATAAAGGATTAAAGACCGGGGACAAAAGAAACAGGAGGCAAATAGAAAAATCCTGGTAATTTAAATTTTAGAATTGGCACCGGTGTTAATCTATTAAAATATTCTCGCCAAACTTTTGGGATACCGTTGTGTGTTCGCCGCTATTGATGCTAATTACAAGCGAGTTATCAAAGGGGATCTTTTCTATCAGTTGTATGTGGGTACCTATACCTATATCCAGTTTCAGGAGGTATTGTAAAAATGCATTGCTGGTATCGCGAACGGCTGCTACACGGCATGCTGTACCGGCTTTAAGATCGGTTAGTGTAATTGAAAATGATTTGGGTACTTTGCCATTGGCTTTCGGTATAGGGTCGCCGTGAGGGTCGTAATCGGGGAAGCCCAGGAATTTATCCAGCCTATCGGCAAGTGTGGCATTGCTTACGTGCTCCAGCTCCTCGGCAATATCATGTATCTCATCCCAGTGGTAACCCAATTTCTCTAACAGGAAAACTTCCCACAAACGGTGCCTGCGAACTATTAACACGGCATCTTTTAATCCCTGCGAGGTAAGCTTTACGCCCTGCTTTTTATCATATGCTATAAGTTGCTTTTCGGTAAGCTTGCGGATCATGTCAACTACCGATGCAGGGTTGTTACCCAGAGTTTCGGCAATTGCGGTTGGGGTTATTTTAACATCCTTTTGCTGCGCGATCCTGTAAATAGCCTTTAAATAATTCTCTTCGGATAGTGTATACATTTACGGTTGACCTTATAATACAAACATAAATAAAAACCAGCCTGTTTGTAATAGCCATGCACGGCTAATTACTAAAAACCGGTTTAAACAAAACAGGCCCCCTTTTATTTTAAGGGAGGCCTGTTTTATTTTTTAATTTACTGATTAATGATGACCGTGGCCGCCACCATGGCCGCCATGATTACCACCACCACGATTTCCGTGATCGCCATGGCCACCGCCACGATTCCCGTGATCGCGACCACCATGACCGCCACCATTTCCGTGAAATTGCGGACCGCGACCGCCATGGTTGCCATTATCAAAATGACCATTGCCACCACCGCGATTATAAACTACCCTACGGTTATGGTTGCCTCTCCAATAATTGGCATACCTTGCATCGCGGCTGTTACGGATAATAACCTGGTCATGACGGCCCCTGTAGCTGGCATACTCTGTCCTGTAAACGTTATGCCTTAACCATGGGTTTCTATCGTTTATTACAACTTTGTAGCCGTGATACAGGTCGTAGTTACGGTAACGTACCGGCAGGTAAGTACGGTGTACCCATACATTGTTATTAAAATACACATACTGATGAGTGGGCACATCGTAATAGGTATCTATATCGGGTATGTAATAATAGCTTGCGTGTTCGTACCCAACCGGGCCCCAGGCTGGCTGACTGCCAATGTTAACCCCTAAACTAACGCTTACCTGGGCATTGACTGTTTTAATTGCGAAGCAGCTTAGCAGTATTGCTGCCGAAAAAATGATCTTTTTCATTTGATAGTTTTAATTAAATATTGTGTAATCATTGGTGAGCTTAAAAGCCCGGCGGATTACATTGTTTGTGATGTATGACAATGTTTGATCCAAATAGTTTAAAAATTAAATCTTCACCGGCGGCCAAACAAGGGGCGAATATAAAAAAACAGGCTCCTTGTTACAAGAAGCCTGTTGTATACAAAAACTAACAATCAAACATTAATCTTTATGGCCATGGCCTTTATCGGCCTTGCGGTCATCTTTACGTTCTTTGCGATCATTTTTGCGTTCTTTGCGTTCATCTACGCGGTTACCTTTGCCATTACCGTTCCAATGCTTACTGTATTTTGCTTCTTTGCTGTCGCGTATAACAACCTGATCGCGGCGACCTTTATACTTTGCATACCTGGTACGGTATACAGTATTACGAACCCATGGGGTACGTTCATTTACCACAACTTTATAACCGTGATAAATATCATAATTGCTGTAACGTGGTGGTAACGCGATTGAATGCACCCATACATTGTTATTGAAATAAACATACTGATGTGCATTTACATCGTAGTATGAATCAATATCGGGCATGTAGTAATAATCTGCATGGTCATAGCCCACAGGTCCCCACTCGGGCTGATTGCCAATATTGATGCTCAAACTTATTTGCGCGGCGGCAGGCTTTATTGATAAACAACCTAAAAAAATAGCGGCTGTTAAAATGATCTTTTTCATAGTGTTATAGTTTGTTTGCAGATATGACAATAACAAATAGAAAAAGTTTAGCCTGATGTATATAATAACTGGTAACCAGTTGGTTATAGTTTGTTAAGAGTTGGGCAGTGTCGTGTCAACCGTGAATTGACGTTAGCCCTTAATCAAAAATCTTAGGTTCGAAGTCAAAAAAAGATCAAATCCGGCTTATAACTTACGACGTAGTACTATTGACTTAACAGTGGATTAAATTATTCGTCGTCGCTATCCTTTTCTGCCACTTTTTTGGCGGTCATGGCAAGCATTGGTTTACCGATAACTTTGTAATTTCCTTCGCCTTTCAGTATAGATGCCAGCTGGGTTTTATCCTGCATGGTTTTTACAGCCTGGGCAAGTTCTTTATCATATTTAAAGTTGGCTTCGTAACGGCCTTTTTCATAGTAATACCTTGATGCTATCTCATTTTCAAGCACCTGTTTTATTTCATCTTTATGCTGTTGCAGGTCGTTCTTTTTGCTGGCGATAAGTTTAGTTTTCAAAACATCATATTCATTTTGAATGTCATTAAACTGCTTTTCCCTGGCGGCTTCGGTTTTAAGATTGTTTAATAATTTTTCTGATGAGGTTATATAGTTATAATTCTTATCAGCAAGGTATTTTACAAAATCATTATAATCATTATCTGATAGGCCGAACGATTTGATATCAGCAATTTTAGCGTGTTTGTCGCGGTACAAGGTGGCATAATCAAATATCAAAAGTTTGCCTACTAAAGCCTGGGTTATATTGGCAAATTTTTCCTGTTTAATAAAAATATCCGGGTAAATACCGCTGCCATCATAAACCGAGCGGCCATTTTTGGTTTTAAACTCATGGATCAGGGAATCGGCCACTTTAACTACGCTGCCATCATCCTTACGGTGGGTGTAATCCAGTGCCTGGATGCAGCGGCCCGATGGTACATAATATTTAGCGATGGTTATTTTCACCAAACTATTATAGGGCAGGTTAAATGTTTGCTGAACCAGGCCTTTGCCATAGCTGCGCTGGCCTATAATAATGGCCCGGTCAAGATCCTGTAACGAGCCTGCAACAATTTCTGATGCCGATGCCGAGTGACTGTTAACCAATACTACCAATGGCAAATTAGGTTCAAGTGGGGTGCTAACAGTGCTGTAGGTGAAGTTTTTATCTTTTATTTTCCCTTTTTGCGAAACTATCTCAACATCCTTTTGCACAAAAAGGTTAACTATCTTTACCGCTTCCTGCAGTATGCCCCCGCCATTGGAGCGAAGATCTAATATGATACCAGTGGGATTGCTTTTTTTTAGGGACACCAGGGCGTTTGTAACTTCGCCGGCAGAGTTTTCCAGGAATTTATCGAGTTTGATATAACCCATATTGCCCGCAACCATGCCGTAGTAAGAAACATTTGGTTGTTTTATCTCATCGCGCACCAGGTTTTTTTCAAACGGCTGGGCTACATTGTCGCGTTTGATCAGCAATTTTATAGCAGCACCCTTTGAGCCCTTAAGCAACAGGCTTACCTGGTCATTATTTTTACTGCTAAGGTCAATATCATTTATTTTTACTACCTGGTCGCCGGGCCGCACGTCTCCCTTTTGGGCTGGGAAGCCTTCAAATACATCAGATACATACACTTTGCCATTGCGGGCAAAGATACTGGCGCCTATGCCACCATATTGGGTGCTTACGTAATGGAGCTTATAATCTTCAATTTCCGATTCGGGTACAAATTCGGTATAGGGGTCAAGGCCATCCAACATGGCATCAACACCGGTTTTAACCAGCTTGGCCGAGTTGATATCATCAACATAATTAATGTTCACCTCTTTATATACCGATGCAAAAACATCAAGATTTTTTGAAATCTGGAACAGGTCGTCATCAAAAGCCGCAACACCTACTGCCAGTGTTATAATACCGGCAAATAAGCCTATCTTTTTGTATTTTCTTAAGATCACCATACCCTGTACAACATTAAAACATATAAAAATACGAAAAGCTTATCGATTTTTACAAATCCGGCCTTATTTACAGCCTGTTATTATCAATATTTACCAATGCCTTTTTTAAGGTGAATACTACGTATTCCCTGTTACGGTTTACAAGGTCCATTAGCTTGGTTATCAGGGCTTCTTCCTGTCCTTCGGTATATTTTAATTGCTCGTCGGTAAGGCTGTTATATTTACGTTGAACTTTAATTTTTACACGTTCCCAATCTTTATTGGTAATACTGATCTCGGCCATCGTTAAATTATTTTAAGCAAAAATATAAAAAATACATGGCAGCAGAATCTAAAAATCAGGTTATGCCTTATTTTTAAAACTAAATATGCATAAGATGAGCTGGTAATGGCATTTCTTCGCTTAATTTGTCGGGTAAGGGGGGCAGTCGTTTGGTTTGCAGGGGAATAAGGCCCGACCAAATAGGCAGCTCCAGGTCATCATCGTCATCAACAGGCATCCCGGTACGTACCTTGGCCGATGCTTCATCAATTTTAAAGGCCAGCACGGTTGTTTTAAGCACTTCCCGGTCGGTTATCGGGCGCAGGTAATCCCAGCTGCCGGGCACAATTTTGTCTGTGAGCCATTTAAAAGCTTCTATTTTATCGGCGGGGTTTTCAATCTTTTCGGCCTGTGCAAATATCACTACCGACCGATAGTTCACAGAGTGGTGAAAAGCTGATTTTGCTACCACAAGCGCATCCATCAGTGTTACAGTTATACAAACCGGGATGCCTTTTTCAAGTTCCCGCATCAGGTGGCTGCCTACAGAACCATGTACATAAATACGATCTGTGTACCTTACAAAGGCGGTAGGGATAGAATAGGGTTTATTTTCTGATGAATAGCTGATGGTACAATACAGTGCTTCATCAAGAATGCTGTTGATGGTTTCGGGCTCATAATTTGCCCTTTTAGCTGCCCTGCTGGGAATAAGGTGTGCTGCCGGAGTTGTCATAATGTTGTTTTTTTATAAAATTATGCGTTTATTGGATCACCATTGTCGCCCAATTAAAATAAAACAGGTAGTCCAATTTTATGCAGGTATTTTCATCAGGCTTAATTATAGATAAGGAAGCGGTATTACCCGTTTACATGCAATTGGTCAACCAATTAATGGGGTTAATAAGGGCTGGTACTTTAAGTGCGGGGCATAAGCTGCCCAGCACCCGGCAACTGGCCCTTGTATTAAATGTTCACCGTAAAACGGTTATTAGGGCATATGACGAATTGCTGGCGCAGGGCTGGCTGGAAAGCCGGACAGGCAGCGGCACATTTGTAGCGGCGCATTTGCCAGTATCAAAGCCGCAGTCGTTATTAAATAATACCCCTGATGTGGCCAAGGTAGCCGGGTTCGGGATTAAACCGGCGCCTCATCTTCAACGGAAAATGGCGGATCTGAATATCGGCCTGCACCTTGATGACGGTTTTCCGGATGTGCGGATAGCGCCTGTGCTTGATATCTCCCGGGCTTACCGCACCCAGCTTTTAACCGGGAACCCTTATAGCCGCCTGGGCTATGCAGATCCTAAAGGTTCGGCATGGCTGCGCCATGAGCTGGCGGCTTATTTAAATATTACCCGGGGATTAAAGGCTATGCCTGCCAATATTCTTATTGTACGCGGAACCGTAATGGGCCTGCATTTAGCCTGTGCAGGTTTGCTGGAACCTGGTGATACCGTTGTAGCAGCGAAGCCTGGCTGGGCCGGGGCCGAAACTAACTTTTTGCAGGCAGGGGCAAACCTGTTAAAAATTCCGGTTGACGAATACGGGATGGATATTAACAGGCTTGAAACGCTTTGCCTTAAGCAGCCGGTACGGCTGGTGTATGTTACATCGCATCATCATTATCCTACCACAGTAGCGTTAAGGGCCGACCGCCGTGTACATTTACTTGCATTGGCTCAAAAATATGGCTTCATTGTTTTTGAGGATGATTACGATTATGATTTTCATTATCAAAACAAGCCCCTGATGCCGCTTGCCAGTGCCGATTATGCTGGTATGGTTTTGTATTGCGGATCGTTTTCAAAAACGATATCGCCGGCCATAAGGGTTGGGTATTTGGTTGGCCCCGAGAATGTTATTGAACAACTGGCGCAACTGCGCAGAACCATTGACCGGCAGGGCGACACGCTGCTTGAAAATGCAATGGCCGAGCTATTGCAAAATGGCATTATTCAACGCCATCTGCGTAAATCATTGCGGATGTACCAACAGAGGCGGGATGTTTTTTGTGGCCTGATGAACGATTACCTCAAAAACTATGTGCAGTTTAAAGTACCGGATGGCGGCCTGGCTGTATGGACACATTTTGATGAGCAGATAGATTTGCCCCGTTTGGCTCAAAGCGCTTTAAAAAAAGGCCTCTACTTCCAGGGAGACAATAGCCCGGCCGCACCTAATTTTACCCGGTTGGGCTTTGCATCCTCAACACCGGCCGAGCTGGAATGTTGTGTAGAAATACTTACAAAACTATTGGCGGCACGCTAATGCTGTGAAAAAAATATTTCGATGCAGTTATAAAAAATACGCTTAAGGCAACGTTTAAGAATTTGGCGTGTCAATTGATAGGCGATTACAGGCTATCTATACAGCCGGTTTTATAACTAACTATCTATGTTAACAATGGGGTTTTATGCAAATAACACAAAAAAGCATAGCTTCGCCCCGCTAAAAATTAAATTCTATGAAAAAGTATCTATTAAGTGCAGCATTGCTGATAGCGGTAAGCATCAGTGCGCAAGCACAGTTTTCTTTAGGTGTTAAAGGTGGTGTCAATTTTTCAAAAATTAACACTTCTGCAGTTGGTGAATCATCGGTAACCGGTTACCAGGCGGGGTTGTTTGGCCGGATTGGCAGCGGTCTTTATTTACAGCCCGAACTTTATTTAGCCAGCAAAGGAGGGAAGTTTGATTTTCAAACCAATAATGCTACTGTTACAACCCAAGGTAAAGTAAGGTTTACAACCTTAAACGTTCCATTGCTTTTAGGAAAATCATTTGGAGCTAAAGATTTGAATTTTAGAATAATGGCCGGGCCGGTTTATAGTTACGCGCTTGATAAAAATCAAAGTTTTAGCGATAACGTAAATGGTGCTTACAATGATTTTGGAAGTTATAACAAAAGTACTTTAGGTTTCCAGGCCGGCGCGGGTGTTGATATCGGCGCTATAACTGCCGATCTACGTTACGAAGGCGGTTTATCTAAAGTAAATTCAAACTACGGCCAGCGCCAAAATCTTTGGGCTTTAAGTGTGGGCTTTAAAATATTTTAAAGCTGATTGAAAAGTTGGTTGTGGAGACACAATCAACTTTTATAAATGTGAACGATCCCGCCGGATTTAGTTGGATATTTTTCGCATTTTTTGTAAATCTGTATAATAAGAACCAAGGCAATTATCAAACCCGATAAATGCCTTGGTTTTTTTAAGTTAAAAAGGTCGGGCAAAGTAATCAATCTGTGTTTAACTTAATGATTTATAGGTTAATGGTGTTTTTTTCGGCGTTCGAAGAGATATTGAAAAGTACCTGGAAGGTGTCTGTAAGGTATGCCAAAGGGTATATGAACGGTGTACCAAAAGTGTGTGATTGGTACAGGGTTTGAGAAACAAAAACTATCCTGAAAAATGGACGGATTTCTTGTTTTTAAAAAGCCCTCCCCAAAAGGAGAGGGCTGAGTGAGATTCTTTTACTTAGCACTAAATATCAATCCGGTAACTCCACCAACCATGGCCCCCGGTTTTATTGGTTTGAAAATAAAATACAACTGATGCATTTTACCATCGGTTACCGGGTTAATGGTTATATGGGCAATACCCGCTTTTTGGGTTTTGGTTGGGGTTGGCATGCTACCTTTACCTACCAGCTTGCCATTTGGGGCATCAATCCTTAGTTCAGCATTGAAACCCATTGGTGGCGGTGTTTGCCAGAAGGCGGTCATGTTAACCGATTTTACTCCCGTCAGATCGATGTTCTCTACCTCAAACCAACCTTCATTTGGCGGGAAGATTAGCAGGCTCATACCGTTGTACTTAAACGAGGTAAATCCGTTAACTTTTTCGGTACCGTTAAACAGATAGTTGCTGCTGTTTAATGTAGCTATGCCGATACCGGTTAATGCTTTAATGGCTTCGGTGCCATCATCGGTATATTTAGCTGTGAGTACCAGCGTGGCAGCAGGCTGTTTACCAGGATCGGGCGAAATGGTGCCTGATGGCGGCAGGGATTTCTTTTGGTTATCCTTACCCAACCCAAGCACCCAGCTAATGATCTGGTCCAGGTCGCCCTTTTTAATACTTGGATGCGCCGACATTGCCGTTTCGCCCCAAACTCCTGCGCCTCCTTTTATTACCTTTTGACTAAGTTTAGCCATGGCATCAGGATCTTTTTGGTATTTGGTGCTCACATCTATAAACGAAGGGCCAATTGATTTACCAACCTCTTTATGGCAGCTTTTGCAATCCATGGTAAGCATTAATGCTTTGCCGCTGTTTTCGGGCGATGCCTGTTCAAGCTTTGATGCCTCTACCGGTTTTTTATAGCCATCGATATAATCAACATTAACAATTATACGTTTTGGATCAATTTTTTTAGTGTCGGCGCCATCGGTTACAGTAACCGCATAGCTTAAAGGCGAGCCGGGCAGATAAAAAGATTTGTTGCCCCCAGTTAATTTTACAGTTACCTGCGGCTGCTCGTTACCTGCATAAACGCTCACAGGCGAGCTCTTGCTGCTTGCGCCTTCGCTATCCTTTGCGTCCACGGTAATTTTATAATCGCCGGGTTTGGTGTAGGCATAATCAAGTTCCGGTACTTCTGTTTCTTTTGTAGTTCCATCGCCCAAAGTCCAGGTGTAGGTAACTTTATCTCCTTCGGGATCTTTAGCCTTCGTGCTGAGCTTAACAGCAAACGGTAAAAGCCCCGATGTTTTATTCGCTTTTAAATAGGATATAGCCGGGGGCCTGTTGCCTTTGATATAGTCAATCCTTATTAAACCGGCATCCGGATTATGGGTGAACCAACCACTTCCATACTCTAAACCATATAGGCGGCCATCTGGTCCAATTTCCATATCAATCATGGAGTTTACCTTCAAACCGGGGAAGAATGGTTCCATCTTATCAAAGTCCCCCTCGGGTGTCATGGTAACTGCTTTAATCCAGCCGCGCATCCAGTCATATGCTAAAAACTTACCATTGTAATAATCGGGCAAGCGTGTTTCGGCAGGGAACATATCGGCATAATAAACCGGGCCGGCCATTGCATTACGACCACCAGAACCAACCTGCGGAAATTCGGCAGATGCCCCGTATGGATACCATATAAATGCCGGTTGCGCAGGTGGTAAATTTGTTAAGCCGGTGTTATTGCGCGAATTATTTACCGGGTGTTTGGGGTCAAACGTCTGACCAATAGTTCCTGTACCATAGTCATAAAGACGGTAAGGTTTGTTATCGCCAACAAAATATGGCCAGCCAAAGTTGCCGGCTTTGCGTGCCTGGTTTACTTCATCATAACCCATTGGCCCGCGGGTGTCAAGGCTATCATTGTGGGCATCCGGGCCAACCTCGCCCCAATATAAGTTGCCGTTTTTTTGATCGACTGAAATACGGTAAGGGTTTCTATCACCCATTACATAAATCTCGGGACGGGTTTTGGGCGTACCTTTGGGGAACAGGTTTCCTTCGGGAATATCATAAGTGCCATCATCCTTTAATTTTATACGCAGGATTTTGCCCCGCAGATCGTTTGTATTACCTGCCGACCGGCGGGCATCAAACTGCAGGTGGCCTGGTCTGTCATCCAGGGGAGCATAACCGCTGGTTACATATTTTTGTCCTTTTTCATCAAAAGGAGTAGAGTTATCGCCGGCCGAGAAGAACAGGATCTTATCCGGGCCGGGTCCGAAAGCGATGGAGCCGCCTGTATGGCAGCAAATTTCGCGCTGTGCTTTTACTTCGAGAATTACCTTTTCAGTCTTTTTATCCAGCGTATCGTTTTTAAATGTAAACCTCGACAGGCGGTTAACAGAACTATCCGCAGGGCTATAATAAATATAAATCCAGTTGTTGTTGGCAAAATCAGGGTCTTTAGTCAGGCCAAGCATACCTTCTTCGGCGTTTACACCGGGTGTATGCAGGGTTTTGTAGTACACATCAAAAAAGCCCACCTGTTTAACTTTTTGAGTTTCGTGATTGTACCGCATGATTTCGCCGCGGCGTTGTATCACCAGGATATCTAAATTGGGCAAAACGGTCATCYCTGTGGGCTCAAAGAACTGGCCTGTTGAAAGCTGGGTTTTGGCAAACCTGTCTTCATCTGGCGGCAACTGCGATTTGGCGTTTGAATAGTTCAACTCTTTGTTTTCGCCGACGGCGTATTTAATGCCGGCAAGCAGCATTTTTAAGTAGTTGTCGTCTTTGTAAGTTTCTTCGGTATGCCCCATTGCTGTATAAAAGGCGCGGCCTCCATCAAAATCATGGTACCAGGTGGCCGGGTGTAAGCCCATCCGTTTGCCTCCCTTGTAGGTGCTTTCATCAAGTGTGATTAACACATGAACATCGGGGGCAAGCGCCTTTTTAAAGCTGTAAAACTCATCGGTACGTTTCCATACTTTAGGCAGGTGTTTGGTAGCATCATTGGTGGCATCAACTACATTATAGGTGCCCGGCTGTACATTCGGATTTTTATCATGAATGCCCGGGTGGTCATAAAACCAATCGCCCATGAGGCGGCCATACCATCCCCAGTCGTATTCGGTATCGGCTGCCGCATGTATACCTACATAGCCGCCGCCAGCTTGTATATAGCGTTCAAAGGCGGCTTCCTGGCGGTAATCCAGCACATCGCCGGTGGTACTTAAAAAAATCACAGTCGCATATTTTTTAAGAGTATCCTCATTAAACATTGCTGCGTTTTTGGTAGTATCCACATCAAAGCCGTTTTCTTTACCCAGTTTTTGGATGGCTGCTATACCTGCATCTATTGATGCATGGTGGAAGCCCATGGTTTTTGAAAATACCAGTACACGGGGTTTGCCGGGCCTGGTTTTATTACATGAAAAGTAAATGCAGCTAAGTGCTACAAAGACAAAAAGGGCGATTTTTTTCATATTGGCTTAATATGGGTTTGCGTTAATTGGAGTTTAGATGTCGGTTTACAGGAGCTATTGTACCAATTTATTACAATCGATTGGCTCCCGCCAAATTTATAATTAAATATTGATGTGTCAATACCAATGTGTAATAATGACACAGTAATATTTTTGATAGGAAGAGTGGTGAGTGGTGAGTGGTGAGTGGTGAGTGGTGAGTGGTGAGTGGTGAGTGGTGAGTGGTGAGTGGTGAGTGGTGAGTGGTGAGTGGTGAGTGGTGAGTGG
>NZ_JBFUKF010000078.1:0-17295 GCF_056400985.1 Mucilaginibacter sp. P4_G9
CCCTAAAGGGGGAGTTAGCGTACTAACCTCTTTTAATTTTCTTTCAGTTTTATTTTCCATTTTTTTCTTCTTGATTATAAAAACGCCCTCTTCGGGGGGCTGGGGGGCAAACAGCGATGCTATATGCGGATATTTGTTTAGGTACCATTTGGCTTCCTCGTCGCTCAGGTTATCATTGCTATGCACTGCCGGCGAGCCCGGGGCGAACTGATGCTTGCCGGGCTTTAGAATGTATTTTTTAGAGTTCACAGTTTTGAGTTTTAAATGTTGAGTTTAGTTTTAAGCGGTGTAAACTCACTACTCAAAACTTATTACTCCTAACTATACCTATGCGGCCACAAGCGCCTCAATGGCAGCAATAGTACTTGCATATGTTGCCGAACCTGATCCGGGTGCTATAGAAATGGCGCGTGGTGGGTATGGCTCTTTCAGCTTATCCGGGTTGGTTAATTTTAGTTTGTAACCACCATCCAGTGTTTCGTCGGCAGCGTTACGTTCGGCATCGGTAAGGATCAATCCGTTCACGGCGCCAAACAGTTCAACTGCCGAATCGCTTGATTTGTAGTTGTTAACCGCTATGGCGCGCAATCTGCCGTAACCCATCGCCATTAATTGCGCTTTAATATCCACAGATAAGCCTGCAATGTTAAAGTCTATCTCCTCGGTATAACGTGACCCCACCTGTGTTTTGGTGAGTTTACTCATGGTATTGAAACTGTTATTGGTGCCCTCAAATTTGTAGAGCTTTGCAGTACCTACTGCTGTTAAACCGGTTATGATAAGCGGGTTGGCTACATCATAAGTTAGTGTAATATCATCCTGGTTAAAAATGTAGATCACATCTTCTATCCCCGATGTTACAGGCTCGTCTGCACCCAGCTTAAAGCCCGCGTTTATTTTATTGTAAATTGACATTGATTGTTTTGTTGATTAGCCCCCTAACCCCCTAAAGGGGGAATTGGGCATATTGGTAAAATGAATTAATTGTGGTAACTATTGCTCCCCCTTCAGGGGGCTGGGGGGCTTACGCGCTTAAGTAAAACAGCTCATTGGCAAACTTGAAGTTTACGGCTGCTTTCATGCGGGCTTTCATGCGTACTACATTATCGTTAGTGTAGGGCTTCATGTAAACGGTTGATAGTTCTGAAGCATCGCCCAGCAGATCGACCCCTAAAAACAGGTTTGATGAACGGGCGCCCAGTATGGTATTGGCCTGCCAGTGGTTCATGATCTGTAATGGAATACCCAGGTAATCCATTTTCTTCATATCCGTAAAGGCGTTAATAACGTTCAGGGCTTTATTGGCCTGTGCCTGTGCGTAAGCGTAACCTACGTGTAAAGGGATCTGGAGATTAAAATCTTCCTGGATGCGGTCGGCCGGGTCAAGCTGGGCGTAAACGCTGCCCAAAACCTGCAATACGTTGCTTACGTTAATGTAGCTGATTGTTGCCGCAGACGATGTATTTAAAAATGTTGCCGGTTTGCGGCTGTTAACCTCGTTGTAGTTGCGTACCAGCCTGAACGTAGTGGGGGTTAATACCTGGATAAAGTACGATTGACCTGCCAAGTCAATGCCTGCGCCACCGTTGGTGGTATCCTTACTGGTGCCGGTAACCTGGGTGATGGTTACTACATCGCCATCAGCTAAAGTTGATGTATCTGCTACGGTAACCACGCCCGATGCATTAATTGCGGTAGCGCTCATAGCTGTTGCTGGTTTGCCCAGGCCTACTTTGTATACGCCCGATGCTGCCGCTATGGTTGGCAATAAGCCGGGGAATGCCGCGCTAAAGGTTGCTTCTTTGGTTGAGCTTTTACCCAGCCAGTACAGGCGCTCGTTGGCTACCTGGATCTTGGTTAAATAACGTTGAACCATAAAGTCGGATAGGTCGACAATGCCATCATAGTCCATAAAGGCGCCTGGTTTAAGGGATTGGGCTTCCCAGCTTTGGGCCAGTTTGTCCCATTGTTCCTGCTTCATAAATTCGTACACTACCGGGTCAAGGTAGCTTTCGGTTTGCAGTGTGGTTGTACCCTGATCGTGGAAAATGCCTGAGGGATCTTGTAGTACCACATCGTCGTCCACATCAAGAATAACCTTGCGTGCTTTAACGTCGTTAATAACGGTGAGCAGTCCACGCTTTACAGAATCGGCTTCCAGCAGCGTGCTTGCCATGAACCCGGCCAGCACTTCGCCGGCATAGGTGTTGTTGGTGAATGTAAATTGAGCCATAAAAAGGTTTGCCCCCCAGCCCCCTAAAGGGGGAGCTTTTTGATTAGTGTGATTGAATTATAGGGATTAGCCCCCCTAAAGGAGGAGCTTTGATTGGAATAGTTTTAACTTTTGGGGATAGCTTTATTAAAAAGGACTAAATTGAATTTGCGAAGTATCGTTCCCCCTTCAGGGGGTTAGGGGGCGATTGCTTTTTTCACCGCATTCTTTGCCAGCTCGCTTTGCGGGGCGAAGAAGGGTGTTGTTTCGGTTTTTGCTTTGTTGCTGCGTTTGGAGCCTTCGGGGCTGTAGGTTGATTTTATTTCGTTTTTAACCTCGGTACGGGTTTTTTGCAGGCGGTTACTTGCTTCTTCAAGGGCTGTGCGGGCTTCGGCTAATAAAGCGTTTTGGGCATGCAGGCGTGCTTTCAGTTGCTGCAGGCGGTTTTGAATTTCGGTTGCTTTTTTTGCAGGGTTTAATTTGCTTGTTGGTACATCATCGTCCTCATCTTCGGCCTCGGGGTCGGCTTCCAGCGCGGGCGCTACTTTTTGCACCTGACCTTCTTTAACGTCAATCTTTTTGCCATCGGCAGTGGTGTAAGTGTCGGTTGCTGCCGGGGCGCTCATGTCTTCGTCGTTGTACACTTCGGTGCCTTCGCCCAACTCACCAGCGTGGTGCAGGGTGCCTTTGTCGGTAATGGTTTGCTTGTTGACCACTTTTTTGAAGAAGTTCATAATCTTATTCAAAACCGACGTGGTTTTTTCGATAAGTTCTTTGTTTTCGATGTTCATGTTGTTTTTATTGTTTAAGATTTTGTTAATGCATCGCTGGTAAACCGCAGGAGCGGTGCTGGTGTATTTTTTAATAAGGGCGCTGTTGTTAATATCCAGGCTGTAATCCTCCACCTGGTCAATAAAGCCCATATCAAGGGCCTGGTCGGCAGTCATCCAGGTGACGGAGTTTATTAAACTGTTTACTGTTACTCCGTCCAACCCGGACTTGTCCATGTAGATTTGCGCCAGGCGCGATTGTACTACATTCAACATCTGCACATCTTTTAAAAGCTCATCGGCATTGCCGCCGCTGCCTACCATTGGTTTGTGGATCATGAGCAGGGCATATTTGCTCATGATAATGGTTTTGCCGCCCATAGCCACTATAGAGGCGGCCGAGGCGGCCAGGGCATCAATGTAGGTAGTTACATTGCCCGGATATTTTTTAAGCAGATCATATATGGCAATGGCATCAAACGCGCTGCCGCCTACCGAGCTGATGTGCACTTCCAGGTCCTGCCCGGCGGCTTCCTGCAACTGCGTTTGTATGTATGCCGATGATAAACTGCCCGACCCGATGCAATCAGTTTCGGTATCGTATAAGTAGATTTTGTAACTCATTAGTTTTAGATATGAGATGTTAGATTTGAGATTTGAGATTTTTTTCTGAATCAGAATTTTTCACCTTTTGTTTGTTTTTAAGGGGCGTTAAAGAAGGCTACGCCGTTTTCAGGATTTTAGAATTTTCAGAATGAAATCCGATTGATGTTTTTAATGCCGATTGGCATAATTCAAAGGTCGTAATTAGTTTTTGTTTTGGTGGTGACAGTAGTTTGTCAGTGGTTGATTTTTGTCTGAACCCGAATTAAACGAATTAGTTGAATTTTTGTAATTTCTTTAAAATTCTGCTAATTCCTTAATTCGATGAATTCCGGTTCAGATGATTGAACTATACAAATATCGGTACAATGTTTCAATGCAATGGTGACACTACGTTGTCAGTAAGCTGATTTTTTTGTCTGAACCGGAATTAAACAAATTAGTTGAATTTTTCGAATTTTAGAAATTCTGTTAATTCTTGAATTCGACAAATTCCGGTTCAGACAACTGAACTATACAAATATCGGAACAATGTTTTAATGCAATGGTGATAGTAGTTTGTCAGTAAATCAGGTTCGTTTTTTTTTAAGCAAATAGTAATCTAACCGAATTCTTTGTAGAAATTCAAATTAAGTAAAGTATTGCTTACGAGCATACTTTACTTAACGTATTATCTTTAGTAATTAAAGAGCACTAAATTTAACTTGCTTTAAATATTTTTTGGCGCTTTTTACTTTTTCAGGAAATAGCGTTTTATCCTTTAATTTATTTGCAACTAAAGATAATAAGACAGATTCCGGTACCTCGACCAGTTTTTCTTGTTTTTCTGCTTTAGTTTTCATAATACAAATTTATACATTAATTATTCTTAATTACAAATACTGAGTCGTATTTCTCCTCCGGAACATAGGGTTCAATGAGGTTTTTGGCTTTTGAACCTCCAAAAAAACGGTACAATACTTTTAAATCGTCATAGTTTTTATTTACATAATTTCGGTAGACATTTATTCTCCTGTTTTGATTTTTACAAACGGAAGCTTCCATACATTTTTTTCTGCAGGTTAATTTGCAGTTTTCAACAAATTCCGGAGTGCTGTCGCTACCCTCAACCATTATAACTCCGTCACTAAATGCCTGGAAAAATTTGGGTATGGTATTCAACACCGTATGAAAAACTTTATAAGTATCTCCGTTATCAGAATTGGATGAATCATCAACAGTATCATTTACAACCTCATAATCGCCAAATCCAAGGTTGAAAACCTTTTTATTATGCATTGTACCTACTTCATCAAAAGCAACAACCTTGATAATAGTTTTGTATCCTTCACTGATAAAAAAATGTTTGATGCTGTTTTTTGATATTGTTTCTTCTGTATGATAACCTGTAGTAGCCATGAAATAAATTGTAGCGTAAATATAGCTAACAGAAGCCTGAGTTTACAGTTTGATATAAGTTAATTATGGGTATCTGCGTCGTCTGTAAAGCAATTCAACGCCCGCCATATGGTTCGCTCATCCTTGCCAAATTTTACCTCGGCTTCCAGCACAGCCTGGTTTTTGGTGATAGTGCGAATCTGCATCTGGGCGTGGATCCAAAGATAAATTTCACGGTAAGTGAAAATTTTAGTGGTAATAAACCCCGCCTTGTACATGGCCGAAAATACGCCATCGTCAAATAATGTGTTTGCTGTTTTAATGTTCATGAGCCCCTCCCGTCCCCTAAAGGGGATGCTTTTTATTGTAGATAAATTGAATAATAAGATTTTGTAACTCCCCCTTCAGGGGGTTGGGGGGCTTCGCCTACAAGTTAACCCTATCCACCGTTTGCGCCAGTATATTCTGCTGGTTGTTAACATCTTTCACGTCCACATAAATAGGGGGGAAGTTGTTGATCATCTGGTAGGCTACCGTGTTGGCCAGTTCTTTTACATCATTTACCGGTTGGTTATAGTAACGGTTGGCATTGCCGCCATCGGTAAATATGCCGCCTATGGCGTAGCCATTACCGGTATTGGGCGCCGAGAAATCACGGCCGCCGTGGGCTACGTTAATAGCGCTTACCAGGTTACGTGCCCAGGGGTTGCGCATGGCTTCGGATACCACAACCGCCTCGCCCGAACGCAGGTAGGCATTGGTATTGTCGGTACTACTGTAGCCTGACAATAAGGCGCCCCGGCCATCGGATATAAACTGGCCTCCTTTGGCAAATTTTGGTGGTTTTTGCGATGCTATAGTGGCTATTTGCATAGCCGTCATGGCTACGTCTGCCGCTATAAATGGAATGGCAGCTGGTAGGGCCATGGTCGACAATGTTTTTGTAACGGCAATGGCTCCGTTAATAACCGCCTGGGCTATTTGCATTTTTTGCTCGGCTTTAAAAGCTTTAACTTTTTCGTCGTTTTCCTTTTTCTTGTATTTGGCCTCGATGGCTGCTTTCTGGCTTTTGGTGAGGTTGGTGTTGCTTAACTCTTTGGCCTTATCGCTTTCCAACCCTTTTATTTTGGCCTCGCTGGATGATTTGATGCTGTTGCTGATGAGGGAAAAGGCAGCGCTGGATATTTGCTGGGCGGCTTGTATAGCAAGAGCCTTACGTTGTTCTTCTGATTTTTTGGTAGCGGCTGTTATCTCTTCCTGGTATTGAAGCCTTAGCGCGGCCGTGTCCTTCCCCGCTTCAGCTGCTTTTTGGATCTCAAAGTTATATTTGTCTGTTATCAGTTTTTTTTCGGCCTCCAGTTTGTTCCAGGGGAGGATGGCTTTGTCAACATCGTGTTGGTCTTTGGTTATAAGTTCCTTTTGTTGTTGAGCTTCAACAAGGTCTTTTTGTTGCTTTTCTACTTTTTCCAGGTCTTCGGCATTCATTCGTTTGATGATTTCGCCAATGCCAACGTGGTATTTTTCTTCCAGTTGGGCACTTTCCTGCTGGTATTGCTCCTGGTTGATGAGCTTATTATCATACAAACGTTTTAAAGTTGCCTGTTCTTCAGCATAGCCGTTGTGCTGTAGCTCTGCCTTTTTAGCCAGGCCATTAGCAGTGGCTTGCATTTGTTTGATGAGGGAATCCTGGTAGGCTTTTTCCCGTGCTTCTAATTGCTCTTTCGTAAGATCTTTTTTATTTGTCTTTTTTTTATCTGTCGCCTTTATTTCAATTACAGCGTAACTACTCAACGTTTTGTTGATAACTCTAATCCGGTTTATGATGGGTTTCGATTTTGATTCAAAATCTTTAGTGCCAGCTTCTAACTTATTTAAAGCCAGTTGTTGGTTCACTAACGCTGTTTCCCAATAACTTTTGTCATGTGGTTGGTTAAGATTTGATTTTGGGCCATATTTTATAAGGGAATTTGCCAGGCTATCGTCAAGGTCTTTTATTTTCTTTAATAAAGCCTTGTCTTGGTCGGCAATCGTTGCAAAAGTTGCGTAAGATTCCTTTTTGAATCCAGTGGTTCCCTCTCGTGCAGGTGTGTAAACATCGTTGATCGTATATCCACCTACTTTATAAGGTGTATCCTTTTTTTTACCCGTCCGATACGCTTCTTTTTCAGCTTTTGCCGCGTCATATTCAGGCTTTAAAGACAGCCTCTGTTTTACATATTCTGCTCTCTTTTCCTGAACCGCCTCCTCCATAGCCTTACGATTGAGCGCTTTTGTGTATTCATCAATCATTTGTTTGCCTTCTTTAGTTTTAAGATTTTCGAGGGTAAGGTTTTTTAAATATTCTGGCGACAAACTGTTTAATCGTTTTATTGCTTCGATTTGAGTTTCGTGTGCAATATTTTTATTGTTGACAATACCTATCAATATCCCCAATTGCGAAACTTCACCTGAAACATTTTCGACATACGATTCCATCACTTCCTTATAGTCTTTTAAAGCCTGCGCTGCTGCCTTCGTTTTGTCAGATTGGAACATGTCGCCTAAGAAATCCAATATTTGAGGACCATACGTAGTAATAATTGTAAAGGCAGCAGATAGAATCCCTTGCCAGCCTTTAAAAGCATCTGTAGCGATGTCGATAATGTCATTAAAACTCTTAAATGTATCTACCAGATCTTTTACCGTAGCTTTAATTTTAGTGCCCCAGTTAACGGATTCTTTGTTTTGTGTATTGTATTTTAAAACCTCCTTATTAAGGTTATTTATAGCGCTGCTTAAATTATCGAAAGCAGCTTTATATTCGGGAATTTGCCTGAGGCTGTCGGCGTTGATATTTATATCAACGTTAATTTTTTGATCTGACATGGTTTTATGTATTTAATGCCATTTGGCATATTTAAAAAATGCGATATTGCTTACTGTTTAATTAAAAGGAGGATAAAGTATAAATTAAAAGTTTGAAAGCTCTTTATTGGAGATTTGAAAGGGATCTACATAAACTACACTATCTTTAAGGATGAAATTATCAGGAATGTAAACGCCTGCAATTTTGTTATTGAAAATTTTTTCATTTGGTTTTATTGCACAAAGTATAACGGAAACATTATACTTATTACTAACGTCTTTTACATATACTATACTGTATTTGATAAATGTACCAATGCACCCTGATTTTTGTTGTTTCATTTTAGCTATATCGAAATTAATGCCTGTAATGCAGGCATAAGGAATTGATGTACGGTCTGCTACAGGTTTAACATTAAAATGCTTATAGGAATTAGTGCTCATTGTATCTATTTCTTCTTTTGATAATGGACGAATTATCTGCATGCCCATCAAAACACCAACCTCCTTATCATCAAAATAACTTTGCGTAACATATACTTTATCGTCCGTATTATAGTGATCAAATTTAGATGTATAGTAATAAGCCATATATAAATAGTGCTTATTTAGATATCCAGTTATCGCGATAGCACAAATACAGGTTGCTATAATCCAGTATTTTTTTTGGGGTCTTTTGGTAGTCTGTTGCATTATAGTTGTTTGCTAATTTTATTGGTAAATATAATTAGTTGAACTATTTATAGCAAATTAAATTTATAGGTTATTGAAAATAAAGCGGAACTGGTACGGTGARAACACCGGCCAGAGGCTGAATCGCATAAAAGCAATTTGTTTCAGATACCTGGCCGAATACTTACTATTGAATTCGAATTCTCGGTCAGCCTGAAAACATCAACCAGTAGTATAATGCAAAAACGACATACTGATACAGCTCAATTATTAAAAAAAAACTATTTTAACATTTTCACTAACACTTACCCTAATTATCATGATAATATTAAAGTCATCGGTATTTTCCAGCGCCGATAAACTCACTCAATTTATAAATGAGAACAACATCAAAAAAGAAGATATTTTATCTATCACTAATATTTTTACAAACGTTAGTAGTGATCAGTATACGCTCTTTTTCTATTCAGATTCAGCAACTGAAATGATAACTCATGGGTGGTTCTCTTAAACGTAAGGCATTAACCCAGCTTCACCAGTTCCACCTTGGTAGGCTGTCCCTTACGCCAGCTATCAATTTTGTTGATGTAATAGTAGCAGCTATCCTGCTCCAGGTAAACGGGTATCAGCAGGTCAAGATCCAGGATGTCGCGCGGGGTAAGTAAAAAGTAGCGTACTACCTTTTTGGTTTGCTGCAGTATTTTTTCCAGTTCGGGGTAATAAAGGGCTTTTAAACCTGGCAGCGTTTTCCCGGCGCCGGCGCCGGGCATATCGGCAAAGCAAAGGTTGTGTTCGCCATCGGGTTTGTAAAAATAGGGTACCGATATAACGTCGTTAACCAATTGATCGTTCGCTGTGTCTCCATCTGTAAATTTAACGTTTATGCCATGCAGGGCCAGCTTATTGTCTATTAGTATCCTGGGTGTTACGCCGATGCTAAAATCGTTACTATCTGATGTTTCATCAATCATTTTTATTTGAGCAATGGTACCGCCAATGTAAGGCCGGTTCAGGGTAGGGGCAAACTGGCTTTCGAACAGATCGGCCGTGGCGGGCAGGGTTTTATCGGCCACTTTAATCTGCGCGTCGGCAAAACCGTTGGGTAAAACATTATCGTCGGCTTTGTATTTCATATAATTTACCTGTGCATAACCGCCCAACTGGAAGGATATGGTTTTACCCTGGTCGAGGCATTTGCTGGTCCAGTTTTTAGCCACCGGCATATTGCCCACAATATCTTTAAATGACGCAAAGTTGATGGTACGCGTGGTATTATCGGTTTGGCAAATAATGCCGAAACGCTGTAAAACATCTTTCAGCAAATCTTTCTGACTGATATCCGGGAAGATCCTTTCGCATTGGATTTCCTGCCCGTATAATACCGTTTCATTTTGTGCGGTAATGGCAAACGTTGCCCCGGTGTAAATGGTGAAATTGTACGGAGCATCACCGTGAAAATCATATTCAACCAATAACTGCTGGCCAACACCCATTTCAATATCGGTAGCTTTTATCGCGGTGTTTAAATAAGTTTTGTGGGCCTGTATTGATCCGCCGCTGCCGCTATCTCTCGGGGCATCGTAACCACCGTTAAAATTAAATGTAGTGGTTGCTAAATATTGCCTCGGTAAGCCTGGCGTATCCAAAACAATGCTGATATCTACGCTGCTTTTATGATCGCCGGAGGCCCGGCCATAAAAATAGAATGTGGGGATAGTGAGCGCAGCATCAACGGTGATGATTTCCTTTGCTGTATACCTGTTGTTGGCGTAATGGCTGTTAGGATCTGATTGTATGTTTGTAAAACCGATTTCGCCGCCAGGCTGTAAACCTGAATTTTTCGCCCGCGATATACTAATGTTTAAGCCGTTATAAACAATACTGCCATTAGTGGCCGGTTGATTTTGATAATCGGCGCCATGTACAAAATTATCGTTACTAAACTGGGCTATCAGCAGCGGGTAAACCGGGTTGCTCAATAATGATCCGGTACCCTTATAGCCATTGGCCGCCAGCATCAAATCAATAGCCGTTTTAATAAAAAAGCCGGGCCTTAAATTTCGTACATTAATCTCGTTATCACCCGCAAAATTGTAAACCAGGTTGCCATAGTCAACAACCGGCCATATCCAGCCATCGGTTTTTATTTGCGATGCAACAACATTCTCCACATTCCACTTATGCTGATAGCTATCAAAGGGTTTGTTAATGCCGTAAGGCGTTGTACTATCGCCCATATCGTACAGCTTTCCTTCAATAGCATCAAAAAAGTCAACATTGCCGCTTAATACGGTAATACTGGCTGTATTTTGTTCGATGTTGTTGAGTTGCGCAATGCCGTATGGCACAATCTCCAGTCCATCCTGTATAATACGGGCATCGTAATAATCATAGGGCAGGCTGGTTGTAAATGCCACATCATCGGCAAAGCCTAATATTTGCCGGTTGCGCTGGGTAAGCGGCAGCTTAAACTGATTGCTGGTATTGCCCTGCTGGTTTTTAACCTCGGCCAGGTTATTGATCTGGAAACTGAGGGCAATCGGGCTGTCCTCGCTCAAATCAACCAGTTGGTTATTTATATATAACTGTAATTCGTTCATCTTTTATTAGTTCATTTGTTCATTAGTTCATTGGTACTTTCCGCCGGGATGTCATTGGTCATTATCGCTACGCTTGTCATTGGTCATTTCGCTGCGCTGTCATTGGTAAAATCAAAGTAAATCCGAAATCGAACATCCGAAATCAAATGACTTGTTCATTGGTCATTGGTCCGGGATTCGGTTTTGAGCTGTGTTTGAAATCGTGTTTTACAAGTAACCACTCACTATTCACCACTCACCACTCACCACTCACCACTCACCGCTCACCACTCACCATCACTGCGTTTGTATATTGATAGATGGCATATTGAATGTGATGCTGAAAGGCGCCTGACCGTTGCGGGTTTCGTACTCGCTAAAGGTGGCTGTGTTTATAACAATGGTTTGCCATTTTACCGGGTTTTTGTTTACCAGCATCTGCACTTTGGGCGAGTATTTGACGGATTGTAATCCTTTAATGTCGGCTATGGACAGGTCCTCGGCCATCACCTTCATTTTTTGCCCGGCGGTTTTGCTTATCACTTCTTCAATACCCTGCTGGTTTTCCCAATCATGTACATAGTTTTTAATGATGGTTGCGTTTTGTACATCAAGACTTAATTCCTGGTTAAAAACAAAACGGTAGTAGTTCCATGAGCCGCTTAAACCTATCCAGCGCAAGTAAACCGATCTGTCATCCACGGCATCGTCTACCCTTATGGTCTGCGTTTGGGTTACCGTATGCGTGGTATGCTCATCTTCATACTTCAGGGCAATATTAAAGTAAAATGCCTCGCGCGGGAAACTGCCGTTTATCATCAGCCTGTTTAAACCCAGCCGACCGGGAACAGGTATGCTCATTAAATTCTGATCGGCAATAATGTATTTGCTGCCATCCTGGTTTAGCAGCCATGAGCCATCTTCGTTGAGCAGGCTGCTTACCTGTGGCCCGCCGGCTAATGGCTGGCGGTTAATATCCAGCAAGGTTAATTCGCAATATAATTGCAGACCAACCATCTCTTCGCTGTAAATAAAACCAATATCAAACGGATAACCTATTGAATAGGCCGGTTCGGCAAAATCAGTAACCCAGCGGGCCAGCTGATCAGTATCGCTAACCTGGGCAAAAGGAACATATGCAGCCAGGTTGCCCGCATAGCGCTCTCCTAATTGTTTGGCCGCATAAACCACGTAGTAAGGATTGGTAAGCGTTACAAAAGCCGATGTATGGCCATCGGTTGTGCCATCATCCCAATGCTGGGCATATTGTACCTGGTAACTGGCGCTCATGTTATCGTCTCTGAAATTACTTTGGGTATAATCGCTGTTATCGGCGGGCCGCAGCAAGCTTTGCAAAAAGTTCGCCAGGTCGGCCTTTACCAGTCCTGTACCATCGGGCCGGTTGTTTGATGTAATGGTTTCCTGTCTGCCGGTAAGCTTATCCATATAGCTTATTTGGGTAATTACCTTGTAATAAGGCCGCATACTGTTTATATTGATAAAGCCGCCGGCATCGCCTGTATAAGGTGTATTTATTACAATATGGTTGTCGCCGGTTACTTTTTCAACCACATAAGTGCCCTGGTATGGTGCGGCGTTTATGTAAACTTTATCGCCCGTGTTTACTATGGATTTTTGAGTAGTTTGGTTGATGAAAGTGGTATTTACACCAATATTGGCGTGGCCTGCATCATTATCCGCAGTAACGCCGGTAATACTAAAGTCTTTACGCTGGTAAGTAAAAACTATAGGATTAAATGCGGCATTCCAGCGGGAAACCTTGCCGCCTAAGCGTGTTACAGACGGATCGCTCAGCAGCAGATCTGAAACGGTATGGATATTAATTGATGCCTGATCTGTACAGCCCAGAGTGTTGCTATCCTTAGCCATTGCCTGCAATGCGCCACCGCTTAAGCCGGTAAAAGTTGACGAAGCCTGCCACGTATCGCCCAGATCAATACTGTATAGGATAGGGCCATAGGTTGATGACGCGTTAACCGTAATTTGCGCATCGCCGGCGCCAGGTGCCGATTCGGGCTTATCTACATGGATGAAATTGATCTTCAGGTCGCAGGTGTTAACTGGTGGCGGCGGATCTGGAACGGTACCAAGCTGCGGTGTACTAAACGTTACAAAATACCCCGTTGTTTTATCGGCAACAAGGCCCGAAAATATTTTAATGCTCTGCCCCGGTATAGCAACAGATCGTGTGGAAATGTTACCGTTAACATTCTGTGTGAAGGTTACAATAACGTTGTTGCCATTTACCGGCTGGTTGGTTTCAGAATCGGTTAAAAAAATGTGCCCATCGGCATAAACCTGTTCGTCGGTGGGGCTGTTAATGTTGGTAAGGGTGATGTTTGCTACTATAGCCATATTTTTATTGTTTTGATTTTTTAAAAGACATTATTTCGGCCGGTTAAAATGTATCAAAGTACATGGTTGGCAACGTGATAGTTAGCCCTATCCCCGTGGTATTTACATCAAACTTATTGTAAACAGGCAGGCATTTGGCCTTGATGCCGGCCTTAATCCGAAAGTACCGGCCTTCGCCTTCGCGGTACCTGGATGCCTTTACAATAAACTGGTTGGCCATTTGCAAGGCCTGCTGCACATAAGTTTCATTATCGGCCGTAAATTGCCCGAAATCGGTTTTGAACAAAAACTCCAGGTAAATGGTAAAGGTATTATCGACTGATCCGTTTACCTGCGGCGATACTTCGATGGGTTGCAGGGGGTACATAAATACACACGGAAAAGCCGTGTCATCGGCCAATGTGTTAAGTTCGTTTTGTGTGCCATATGCAAACGCGGGGTTACCCGTAAGTGTTTGTACTATGGCGTCTATTTGGTTACGCATGAAAAGTAGGCCCCCCGGCCCCCTGAAGGGGGAGTTTTAAATGTTTGATTGCCTTACAGGGATAGGCACTGTTATAATTTAACTATAGTTCCCCCTTCAGGGGGTTAGGGGGCTAAATCGCCATACCTTTTCTGGTACTCCGCCTCTGTTTTGTTGAGCAGCAGTTTGGTAAGGATACGCTCATAGGGCATATTTAAAATGGTGTCCCATTTGGTGATATCGCCGCCGGCAAGGGCGTTTATGGTGTTGATGTATTTAAATTTTTCGAACGATTGAATCCCCGCCCGTTTTTCCAGGACTGTAGGAGGCGAAGCCAGAAGTTTGTTTTCGGTCTCGATAAGGCGGGAAAGCAGTAAAAAAAATGTTTTGCGATGGGCAGTGCCTCCGTTACCCGCATTTTTTTTATTTCGTTTGTAAATTCTTCGGCCTGGTATTCGTTGTATTTTTCGCCGGTTGCCCGGCAATAAAAGTAGTGTGCCAATACCTGGCAGCATGCGCTTAATGATGGGTTAAAGTTCTCTTTCCAGTCGTCTTCGCCAAATTGTTTAATATGGGTGCTTATTTCTTCGGCAATAATATCCCTTGCTGCCATAAACGCGCCAGCGGGTTCAACCGATAGGTTTTGCATCACCTTTACTGTTTTGGGCCCCCTTGCCTGCGGTAGCATAAAGCTCACCTGTTTAGGTATGGCTTCGCTGTTGTACAGGTGTTTAATCTGGTACGATAATGCCAGCACAGCATCGCCAAAGGCCAGGAAATCGTTAGCGTCCTTAACCGAATAGAGGTCATCAATGGCAATGCCCGAAAGAATGCTGATAGCCTCAATATCGTTCAAATTTGGATTGGCCTGCATGGCCATCATTTGTGCCATTGTTACATCGCTTAACTGCGAGGGAATTGTAACACGCAGTTTTCCGTGGGTTGTTTTTAGTGTTTTTTCGATCATGATATAATTTACGGGCCTCCGCCGGTTGGCGGAAGAGTTTTTTGGTTGTTGTAATTACACAGGGATAGTAGTATTATATATTAATGCAGTTTTTGCGCAAAGGGGCAAAGAGTCAATTGTTCATGATTGTAAGTTGTTGATTATCAAGTATATTTTTTAAGATTTTCAAAGTAGAGACGCATAATTGCGTTTCCCGCGTGCAAATCACACATGCAAATTGATCTTGCAAACCGGCCTTGCAAATCCTGAATGTCCTGCGGGAGACGCAATTATGCGTCTCTACAACAGCCCCATTTGCAACAATATCATACTGTTTTTTTCCAGGGATTACACTGGTGGATACCCGACATCGTTATTGTCGGGTTCTAAATCCGTAGGCACCTATCAGCTCATCAAAAACTCCCCGACTGGCAGCCCGTGGAATGTACGGCAACCGCGATCTTAGTTTTCTTCCGCCGCTTACCCTCAGTTTGTTTAAAGCCACATACCGCAAGGCGTCGATAAGGTGATTATAGGAATCAACTGCTTCATTGATGGTTTTGCCCGATCTGTCGACCCGCCATTTATAGCGGTCGAGCTCTTTGCGCAGGTTAACGCTGGCGCGGGTTACGTTTATTCTGTAGCGTTTAAGAATATCGATAGAGTTGTTGATGCTGTCGCGGCCTTTGTTTGCACCGGTAATATACCAGCCCATACGTTTAAATTCTTCAATCGATTTTGGTTCGGCGCTATCGGCAATGATCTCGGTTTTGCGGCTTACGCCTGCTGCCTTTAACTTTACAGCTATATCGGTATTGGTTAGGCCGGTTTGGTAAAACAGCTCGTTTACCCACAGTTCGCCGTTTTGCAGGTACACCTGCAGGCAGGCGGTTTCATCATTGGTAAAGCCAAAATCAAGACCGGTGGCAACCAGTTTGGCATCCTGTGGTATTTGATTGCAAACATACCAGTTGGTAATAATGAGGCCCGAAATTTTCCCGGTGAGGCCGCGGGCATAAACTTTCCACAGTTCCAGGTCCTCTTTTTTTAAATCTTCTATTTTTTTTCTCGTGCCATCGTCCAAAAACGGATTGTGGCGATGATCCGAGATGATAAGTTGTACACCTGGCCGGCCTACCAGGTGCTCGTGTACCCAAAAGCTGTTGTTTGGGTTATAGTCAATATAAATCCGTTTACGGGTACGCAGCGCCAGCTCCTGGTAAACTGCATAGGTTATGCCATTGGCCTCGTTGATGAACAGGTAGTCGCGTTTGCCCGATTTTGCGTCCTGCGGATCTGCGTAGCTCTTAAATTCGATAATGGTACCATTATGAAATTCAAATATACGGTCGGTTTTATTATAGCTTTTCACCGCTGTTTGTAGTGCTGCGCTGCTGYTGTAAATGGTTAAGGCGTCGCGCAACACACCGGCTTTCAGGTTAGGGATATCCTGGCCTACAATGGTTATTACTTGCTTATCAGCCTGGCATGCTATACAAAATAAGGCTTGCCCGATAGAATAGGTTTTACCCGAACTTGTGCCGCCCTGGTTTACCACAATGTGCGCATCGGTATTATAATTTTGTTCAAAAAGGATGGAGACCTCGAATTTGGGGTCATTGGGTAGTTGGTCATTTCGCTTTGCTGTCATTGGTCATTAGTCATTGGAGGAATAGGAGGAGGGAGAGGGGATAAAGTAATTTTCAAATTTTCAAATCATCAAATTTTCAAATCAAAACATCCACCTCCTTTTCATTTCCGGCGGGTACAGGGCCGGTATTGGTTATTTCAACTTTGAGGGTTTTAGTTGCACCGGTGTGTTTTGTCCCCGGTTTATCGTTCCACCCCGCATTTTTAAGCGCAAATATGGCGCCTGTTGGCTTTTCAAAAAGCTGCTGCTCATAAGCTGCTTCTACGCGTAATTTTGCGTATCTGAATGGTTTTATCAAGCCTGCCCGTTTTTCATATTGTTTAAACTGGTCCATGCTATTAAATCCCAGGTAAAGTGCGAGGTTGCTTAAAGTAGGCGGCTCGGGCTCACGGATCCAGGTTTTAAGTTTAGCTGCACCCGGGCTGCTTTTAACCTGCTGGTATTCGTATTCGCCTTTGATGTGGATAAAATAATCGTCAATTAACTGCAACAGCTGCGGAGCAGTTTTGAATTTTAAGGAAGAAGATGATGACATGATTTATGTTTTAAATGCCGATTGGCATACTGTAGGATCAAATGTAAGGATTATTTTTGAAATATGCTAATTTTTTTGGTAAAAAAGTTCGCTGATTATTTTGTTTATTGGAGGTTGTTTGTAATGTTTTTATACGTTCTTGAAACATGTGCTCCAGCGTCATTACTGTTTCCAGGACTTTCTGGTGGGTATTCGTATGACGATACTTATTTATTAGGAATCAAAAGCTTTCGTTTTTCCTAAAGTGTCAGCAGAACAGCTTCGGGC
>NZ_JBFUKF010000079.1:0-17295 GCF_056400985.1 Mucilaginibacter sp. P4_G9
GCATAGTTGCAGGTACAGATACGCCAACGAGGGTGCCGAAGCTGGAAAGGTAATCTGTTTTTAATTTAAAGCGGGTAGTCATGCCGAACTTGTTTTCAGCATGACTACCCGCTTTTGCATCGGTAAACTCGTTCATGAACAACATTCTCAAAATAGCAGTAGTAGGTCCCGAATCAACAGGTAAATCAACCATGTCTGATTATTTGGCTACGCATTATCATACCATTGCAGTACCAGAGTATGCACGTGGCTATTGCGAAAAACTCACTGACGCCTGCACCTGGCAGGATGAGATCAATATGTTTTACGGTCAGCTGGCCTTAGAAGAAGAACTGCTGCCGAAGGCCAATAAGATCCTGATCTGCGATACTACTTTCATCACCGTAAAAATCTGGAGCGACGAGATGTTTGGCCGCACGCCACAAGAGGTACTGGATGAATTGCCCAAACATCCATATGACTTATATTTATTATTAAATATTGATTTGCCCTGGCAGGATGACCCCTTGCGTAACTTCCCCACCATGCGCGAACACTTTATGAATGTTTGGTACAAGGAACTAAACGCCCTGAACGCAAGATATGTGCTCATCTCGGRCACAGGAGATGACCGGTATGAGAACGCGGTAAAGGCCGTGGATGAGTTTCTTAAAGAATAATTATTCTTTGATCGTTAATCGTTCTGTACTTGAAGGATTATAATTACACTCTTTTATTACTTACCCTTTATTGCTCCGGAAGGCTCGGCCAGCAGATCGTCTGTCAGTTTCTCAAACTCATTAATAAACACCGTATAATACTCACCCGTACCAGGGCCGTTAAAGCCGGTATGGATCTTACGTACATCTCCGCTTTTATCAATAATAATGGTTGTGGGAAAACCTACCACTTTCGAGAGCATGGGCAAACTTTTTGATGTCTCTGCCCTATCGCTGGTATAGCCGGTTATCAGCAATTCATAAGGCACGTTGAAACGGTTTTTAACCTGCTGTAAGGCCTTTTGCGATTTGGCAAAATCGGTAGTTCTTTCATAGGCTAAACCAACTACCTCTACGCCTTTAGGCTGGTATTTTTTGTAATAGTTAACCATATAAGCAGTTTCATCCATGCAGTTGGGGCACCACGAGCCAAGGATCTGTACAATAACTACCTTGTTTTTGTATCTATCATCCTGTAAAGAAACTGTTTTGCCGTTGATGTCCTTAAAGCTAAAATCTATCTTTTTAAAACCGGGTTTAAGCGCGGTTAATGAATAGGCATCCGGCAATTTGGCGTTTGCATCCTTTACCGCGGCCCATGATTGTACCGAGGAGTAGCCCGCGTAAAACTTACCATCGGTAATGGTTTGTTCATCTTTTATTGTTGCGGTAAAAGTATAGGCATGGCCACCGTCAAAGCAGGAAAGGTAAAGCTTATCTCCCGATACAATTCCTTCCAGGTAGCGGTAATCGCCGGTGGTGGTTAAAAATGTGCCGGTTAGCTTATCGCCCACCTGTTTAAATTCACCCACGGTGGTATCCCGCCCTTCACCTTCACCAATGATGGCCGACCACCGGCCGCCTGCATTAAAAGCAGGTTTTGCGGGGTTCTTTAAAAAACGCCAGGCAGTATTGGGTTCGGCAGCAAATGGCACCAGCAAATCCTGGCTGGCCAGGTGCCTTACCCAGTTACCTTTCAGCTTATCACCATCCAGCTTCAGTTTAAATTCCGAATTAAAAAGGGGCATTTGTATAAAAACAGAATCGCCCCTGGAGGTAACATCCGTTACCTTAAACCTTTCGGCACCATTAATTATAGCAAGCTGTTGTTTACCGGCGGTATCTTTAACCTCAAAATTAAAAGGGATCTCGTTAGCCGATTTTGTTGTAAGCGCTCCGCGCCAAACACCCGTTTTAAGTTTTGTTTGGGCCGATGCAGCCTGCAAAAGCACAGCGCATGATAGGGTTGCTATAATGGTTTTTAAATTCATGTTGATTTAAAAATAGTCTACTAATTTAATATACTTTTTCAAAAGTATAAAAATCGGCCCATTATTTCAACACTTCGCGCGAAATGACAATCCGCTGAATTTCTGATGTACCCTCATAAATCTGGGTAATTTTAGCATCCCGCATTAAACGTTCTACATGGTATTCCTTTACATAGCCATATCCCCCATGAATCTGCACTGCTTCAACAGTAACCCGCATAGCTACATCCGATGCAAAAAGTTTGGCCATTGAGCTGGCCTGGGCATATGGCAATCCCTTATCTTTTAGCCAGGCGGCTTTAATGCAAAGTAAACGTGCAGCTTCAATTTCGGTAGCCATATCTGCCAGTTTAAATTGAATGGCCTGTAAATTGGCTATGGTTTTACCAAAAGCCTTCCGCTCCTTTGCATATTGCAAAGCCAGCTCATGCGCTCCCGCCGCTATCCCTAAAGCCTGCGCGGCAATACCTATCCGCCCACCGTCCAGCACAGCCATGGCGAATTTAAAACCGAATCCTTCTGCCCCGATCCGGTTTTCCTTAGGCACTTTAACATCAGCAAACATGATTGAATGCGTATCAGACCCACGGATGCCCATCTTATTTTCTTTGGGGCCTATTGTAAAGCCTTCCATGCCCTTTTCAACAATAAGGGCATTAACTCCATTATGCTTTTTTGAAACATCAGTTTGGGCCATTACAATATAGGTAGAAGCGGTGCCGCCATTGGTGATCCAGTTTTTTACACCATTAAGCAGGTAATAATCGCCCATATCAACAGCGGTGGTTTTTTGCGATGTGGCATCAGAGCCCGCTTCCGGTTCCGAAAGGCAGAAAGCGCCTATCTTTTCGCCCCTGGCCAGGGGTACCAAATATTTTTCTTTCTGAAATTCATTCCCAAATTTCTCCAGCCCGCTACAAACCAACGAGTTATTTACAGAAAGCACCACGGCGGTGGAGGCATCTATCTTCGAGATCTCTTCCATGGCCAGCACGTATGATATGGCATCCATACCACTGCCGCCATATTGCGGCGAAACCATCATCCCTAAAAAGCCAAGCTCTCCTAATTTTTTTATTTGTGCGGCCGGGAATTTCTGGTGATCATCGCGCTCAATTACACCGGGTTTTAATTCGGTTTGGGCAAAATCACGGGCTGCCTGTTTAATCATCAGCTGCTCATCTGTAAATTTAAATTGCATAGTATTATAAAAATCTAAATATAGTAATTACTATGCATGCATAGTAAAAAATATTAAACAAAAAAAAGAGAGCCTTTTTGGAAGCTCCCTTTCCCCTAATTAATTTAAACTATTGATTAAACCCAAAACAAAGAACAAAAAATCTCAACTTGGGCGTCTGAGAATTCAAAAAAAGTTTTTCACAGGTAGGTGATTTAATTTTTTTTCACAGAACATATGCAGGGCACAACTTAATAAACAAATTCGCTGCCAGTAATTGTTGCGCGGTACAAATTTTTACCTAAATAAATAGTTAATAACACCTTATTATTGCAAATATTTTTCACGAACTTTAAATACTAACGCTAATTATTTTTGAATCCCCTGTCAAAAATCAGTTTTTTAATTAATTTTATTAAATCATGTTACTTACTGACTTTGAATACCTTACTAACTCCGACGAGGCATTTAAGAAGAAAATTGCGCTCCAGATCAAAAATCTGCGCAGGCAAAACCAGGTTACACAGGAAAAGTTTCTGGCCGAAACCAATATTAATATCGCCAGGCTCGAGTCGGGGAAAATTGATATCAGGCTGGATACGCTCAGAAAAGTGTGTTATTATTTTGATGTTTCTTTAGCAGGTTTTTTTCAGGGTATTTATTAAGACTGCCTTTTTTAATAAATTTGTTGTCCTGCATTCTATTATTCCATACAACCGTTGTATTTTTTTTTATACACTTAAATAATTTTATGATCAAAAAGATTTCGCCTCCTGCGTTGTTAGCCGGAGCATTAATGCTCACCTTGTTTGCCGCCTGCGAGAACAAAACAAAAATTTATGCTGATAACGATCCGGTGATTAAAAACATGGATACCACCATAAGGCCGGGCGACGATTTCTTTAAATATGCCAACGGAACATGGCTCAGGAAAAACCCCATCCCCGGCGCCTACGCGGCATGGGGCATAGGTAACGTAGTACAGGAAGAACTGCGTGACCGTATGAAAAAGATCAACGAAGACGCGCTTAAAGCCAATGCCCCCAAAGGCAGCAACACCCAAAAAATAGGCGATTTTTATTACAGCGGGATGGATACCGCTGCTATTGAAAAGCAGGGCCTTTCTCCGCTTCAGGAAGAACTGAAAAAGATAGATGATATAAAAGATATTAAGAGCCTGGTTGAGGAGTTTGCCCACCTTGACGGAATTGGCGTAACTACGCCTTTAGGTACTTATGCCGGCCAGGATAGCAAAAACAGCGATAAGATTATGCTGCAGCTGGATCAATCAGGAATAGGGTTGCCAAACCGCGATTATTATTTCAACAAAGATGCACACAGCGTTGCCATCCGTACAGATTATCAGCAGAAACACTTACCTACTATTTTTAAATTGAGCGGACTACCTGCCGATGCTGCAAATGCCGCTGCTAAAAAAACCTATGCTTTAGAAACAGCTTTGGCCGATAGCAGCCGCAAACTGGAAGACCTGCGCGACCCTTACCACAACTATAATAAAATGACCCTGGCCGGTTTAACCAAGCTGGCGCCGGATGTTGACTGGAAATCGACATTTGATAAATTGAATTATAAAAATGTGGATACTGTTATAGTTGGCCAGCCGGAGTATTACCGCGCTTTCAATAAAGCACTGCACAATTATAGTATTAACGATTGGAAAAATTACCTGCGTAAAAACCTGGTAACAACCTTTGGCTCCTATTTAAGTAAACCTTTCGACCAGGAGCTTTTTCGCTTTTATGATATGGTGATTTATGGCAGCAAAGAACAGCTGCCCCGCTGGAAACGCGTGCTTGACACCGAGAACGGCTTAATGGGCGAGGTATTAGGACAAATATTTGTAAAAGAATACTTTCCCGAAAAAACGAAGGAGCGCTATGTAAAACTGGTGGAAGCCATGCGTGAAACCTTCAGGGAACACATCGAAAAACTGGATTGGATGAGCCCGCAAACCAAAGAAAAGGCGTATTACAAGCTTAACAAAGTAATGCCGAAGGTGGGTTACCCCGATAACTGGAAAGATTTCTCGAACCTGGAGATCAATCGCGGGCCATATGCTTTAAATGTAATGCGCGCCAATAACTGGTGGCACAAGTTTAACGCTGCCAAATTAGGCAAACCTGTTGACCGTACCGAGTGGGGAATGACCCCACAAACCTACAACGCTTATTACAATCCATCAAATAACGAGATAGTGCTGCCTGCCGGTATTTTCACTATTCCGGGTTTTAAGGACGAAAATATTGATGACGCCATCATTTACGGCTATGCCGCCGCATCCACCATCGGCCACGAAATGACCCATGGGTTTGACGACCAGGGCCGGCAGTTTGATGCCAAAGGAAATTTAAAAGCCTGGTGGTTACCGCAGGATTCGGTAAAGTTTACGCAGCGCGCGCAAATGCTCATTAACCAGTTTAACGGCTATAGCATTTACGGCCTGCATGTGAATGGCAAAGCAACTCAGGGCGAAAACATTGCCGATTTGGGCGGTATAGTGATCGGCCTGGATGCATTCAAGAAAACCGATCAGTATAAAGAAGGCAAACTTATCAATGGCTTTACACCATTGCAACGCTATTTCCTGGGTTATGCTTTAGGCTGGCTGGGGCAAGACAGGCAGGAATCATTATCCAGCCAGATCCTGACCAACGAACATTCCCCCGGCTTTATGCGCGTAAACGGACCATTTACAGATGTACCCGAGTTTTACCTGGCTTTCCACATTAAAAAAGGCGATAAAATGTGGCTGGATCCGGAAAAAAGAGTGAAGATTTGGTAGGTTAAGCCCCCGCCCCCCCGAAGGGGGAGTAAAATGATCAATGTAATCATAGGAAAAAGAAAAACAAATATAGCTATGTCATTGCGAGCGCAGCGCGGCAATCGCGGACTGTGCAGATCCGCCCTGTATAGTCTATGTCATTGCGAGCGCAGCGCGGCAATCGCGAATAGTACAGGTCCGCCCTGTATAGCTTGCGATTGCTTCGTCCCTCGCAATGACATAGATTATATTAAAAAATAGCGCTGACAATAAGCGATTTACGAACACGTCATTATAAGCGCAGCGCGGCAATGACATAAGATACGAATGCATTAACATATATGAAAATACACCAATACTATGTTTACATTTTAACTAATAAGGCAAACACAGTGTTATATGTTGGTGTAACAAATGATTTGGTAAGTCGTGTATCCCAACATAAACAAAAACTATTCAAAGGGTTTTCAGCTAAGTATAACTGTAACAAACTGGTCCATTACGAAGATTTCCAATGGATACAGGATGCCATTGCAAGGGAAAAACAATTGAAAGCCGGCTCAAGACAAAAAAAGATCGAATTGATAATCGGCAACAATCCTCTATGGAACGATTTGAGTGATGGTTGGTACGATTAAAATCTATCATTGCGGAACGAAGCAATCGCATACTATGCAGAGCGGACCTGTACTGTTCGCGATTGCCGCGCTGCGCTCGCAATGACATGGTTGTTGTTGTTTTCTAAAATCAACATGTCACTAATGTTTTTTCCAGGATTTTCCTGGTGGGCTCCATATAATGACACGATTATAAAACATTGACTACCAGCGCTAAATCTATGTCATTGCGAGCGCAGCGCGGCAATCGCATACTACACAGAGTGGATCTGCACAGTTCGCGATTGCCGCGCTGCGCTCGCAATGACATAAGATGATGCCACCCACCACAGGCGTAACAGCACCTTTCTACACCCTTTTCTTCACTTCTAAAAAAGGTGTTTTTTACCCTATTATGTAAAATGGCCACACGCTACCTTGCAGCAACTTAAAAATTTTTATTATGACGACGCCCACAATTAAATTATTGCCAGATCCACCAGCCCCTAACGGAATTAATGACTTTCCACTTCCGCCGCCTGCAAAGGTAATATTGAAAGTACCCTTGCCCGATCAAACCATAGTTTTATCGCAAAAGAATTTTTATGGCCTTACGCTGACCTCAGAAAAGCGGCTTATCAACCAGCAATTAGAATTCAAACAGCAATGGGTACGTGTAACCAGCTGCACCATTACGCCCGATACACCTTTTTCACAGGAAGAGTCTGTGAGCATCGGCGTGGCGTTAAGTGTAGGAGTGCGTGAGGAATTTTCTGCCTCGCTTGGTTTAAAGGTGGACTCGCTGATTGATATAGGTGCAAAATTGACGCTGTCGCTTTCGGCAGAAGTGTCACTTGCTGAGGTGGTTACTAAAAAGAAAACCTTTAATGCCAAAACAGAGGACCCACGGGCATCTTATATGTGGTGGCAACTCAAAAGTACCTACACGGTTATCGGACATCGTCAATCGGTTTTAATCGTAGAGGATGGAAAAACACGGCAAGAAAGCATTAGAGAAGAAGCCGACTTTGCAAATCCGCTGGTATGCGACGAAGATGTTAGTATGAGTACTCAATTTCCGCTTTCGGTAAAAGCAAACTTTTCGGTTTCCGACATCTAACTAACCCTGGTACGGCTTAATAGCCTACGGCCGGGACCGCAAAACAATGAAAGCCTTTGGTTGAAAAATTAAAGGCTTTTACTATTCAAACAAATCTGAGCACGTTAAAATAAGAATGTTTGATTTGACAGCGAGGTTTAAAAATGATCATCGAACGCGATAACTAAAACATTATTATTCCGTCCCCCGGGATCTCTCGCAGAGGCCCCCCAATGCTATTAAGTTAATGAGTTTCTCCCCCAGCGGGGGAATAGCTTTGTAGCAAAAAAGCAAAGGTGAAGCTCCGTGCCAGAGGTACGGAACATTAGGTAGCGTACCTCCGGCCCACAAAAAATTGCTAATTTATTTGTGCTACCAAGTTTTTGCTCCACTGGAGCAGTCAGCATCTCAACTTAATAGCATTGGAGAGGCCGGCCAATGTGGCTAAGACCTCTGCAGTATGAACGAACAGCACGGCCCGTAGGGAACGCAGTAATGAGATTTCGAATATGAGATTTGAGAGAGGAAAAAAAGCATCAGGTATCAAGGTTTTTGAGTTGGAAATTGAAAGCACGCAGACTCGTCAGAACGTAAATCTACACTTTTTTTACGCTGAAATATGCGTATATTTGGTAATAGAAAGGAGGCAAATATGAAAACGAACCTAACAGGTAAAGGCGCATTCAAGACTCACAAAAGCGTGTCTCCAGAAGAAATTATTGCTGCGGGAGGAACTACAGCTTTTGGGATAAAAGCAGGCAAGAATAACGAAACACTTAAAAAAGCGCTTAAAAAATCACCTAAACCAGAGCCTTTTACAGAAGAAGAATGGGCGGATTTATTAAAACAAATGGCCAACGATAAGTAATGAATTTATTACTGGATACCAATATTCTTCTTTTTATTTCAAGGACAAGGAACACGGATAGTTTTGTAGATTTTATTAATCCTGATAACTCAACCTTATATATCTCAGTAGCATCCGAAGCCGAAATTAAATCGTTAGCGCTTAAAAATAATTGGGGTGCTAAGCGTGCTGATATTCTACATGATTTTTTAGATGGGATCAATATTGTAGAGATTAGCCAGTCTTACGTCGATATTTATGCAGAGATCGACGCATACTCGCAAAGGTTAAATCCAAACTTTAAGGAATATCCGTTTGAAGCTCCAAGAAATATGGGAAAAAACGATCTGTGGATCGCGTCATTAGCAGCCTTATTAGGCTTACAGTTAATCACAACGGACAACGATTTCGACCACCTGCACAATGTATTCTTCCCGGTAAGGAAAATATTACCGGAAGATTTCCGGCAATTCTTTTAATAATAATGCCCGCGCAGGCATTATCACTATTTAGTAATCCCTTTAATTTCCATACTAACAGTTTTTTGACTTGTTTACTTATATTCCGTCCCCTCGGGATCTCTCGCGGAGGCCCCTGCAGGTACGGGATTTTCTGTTTTCCAATTTGGCTACATATCGGGCTGGATGTTAATAATTTAACTGTATATCATCAACTTTTATTTATAAATTTAACTTTAGTTAACCGGACGAACGGATCTCTATTTCCCCTACATCTGCAAGCCCCGAACATTATCTACTATACTGCAAGCATTCTCTAAACCAATATTGTTTCTAAATACGAATGGAGACCAGAGACCATTCTAAAAACGGGGCATATCCGAAAAGCCATAAGAGTAGGGAAATTCAAAAATAACAAACATGAAAAAGTATTTGATTAAAGGAACTTATAACTCCGAAGGAACAAAGGGGTTAATTCAAGAAGGCGGATCTGGACGCAGAACTGCCATTGAAAAAATGCTGGAAGGACTGGGTGGTAAAATGGAATCATTTTATTTTGCCTTTGGCGAGGAAGATGTGTATGTTATTGTAGAACTCCCTGATGATATTTCTGCGGTGGCCGTTGGGTTAACAGTTAATGGTTCAGGTCTTGTCAAGATTTCAACCACTGTATTACTTACAGCAGCAGATATTGACGCAGCATCCAAAAAGTCTGTCAATTACCGGGCTCCTGGTAAAAACTAACAATAGTATTTTGCTCAATAAATTATATCCCTTTGGTTACCAGGAAAGTACAGCACATACAAAAGGTTTGGCAAAAGCGGGGGCAATACAATAAAACTGGTATTCCGTCTCCTCGGGTCTCTCACAGAGGACCCTGAGGTAAACACGATCACCTCGCATAAACGCGGCTTTCGTGAACAATACAGGCTTAGTACAACCGCAGGGTCCTCTTTGAGAGACCCTGCGGGGACGTGACCTTTACCAGGAAAGTACAGCACATAACAAAAGGTTTGGCAAAAGCGGGGGCAATACAATGAAACTGGTATTCCGTCCCCTCGGGGTCTCTCGCAGAGGACMCTGAGGTAAACACGATCACCTCGCATAAACGCGGCTTTCGTGAACAATACGGGCTTAGTACAACCGCAGGGTCCTCTTTGAGAGACCCTGCGGGGACGTGAAGGTAAACACGATCACCTCGCATAAACGCGGCTTTCGTGAACAATACGGGCTTTGTACAACCGCAGGGTCCTCTTCGAGAGACCCTGCGGGGACGGGACCTTGCAAATCGAATATCATATGTTATAATTGCAAGGCTGATTAAGAGAAAGAAGCCAAACCTTTTGCCTTTGACCTTTCGCCTTTAACCTTTTCCCTTTCGCCCTCCAAAAACCTAAATTTTCAGCCTGATATTAATCTTATCCAGCAGCCCCGTTAGCCACACCATCACAAAAGCAAACACAATACATTTAATAAGCCCCCCGGTGCCCTGGCTCAGGTATTCGGGATAGCCAATATTGCTCATCTCATACATGGGGTAAAACAAAAACGGCACTATGTAGCAGGTAAAAGTATTGGTGCCCGCGGGTTCAATAATCTTAAACCACTTGTACTTATGCTTAAAATCGACTATGTAAATAAATATGGCATATACAATAAGACTTATCCCTGTACATATCAGCACCCAGGAAGGGGTATCGCGCGCTTTGGAAATTCCCCCGCTAAAATAGCGCACAATAAAGCCCATATTAAACAGGATAATGGCAATAAGTACAAGTGCCGCCCACAGCATTTTAAGCTCGTTATTGACCTTTAGGCGCATATACAGCACCGAGACAAATACCCCGGCCATAGTAAAGGCCTGCATAGCGCCATTACCGGCTATCCATACATATTTTTGCACAGGAGCCAAAAAGTTAAGGAACCCAAAGTGCACATCCATATTAAAAAACATGAAGAAGATCCATGCGGCGGCCTGGATCCATAAATGCCCGCCCGAGTAATAGTAAATAAGCGCGCACAGGAGGTAAGCCCAGCCTATAAGGCCTAATATTCCCCACCAGGTAAAGTGCAGCCAGGTATGCCCCGGATCGTTAGTTTTGTACAGGATAGACATGGCTATCAATAACACAACACCTACGCCCTGCAGCAGGTAGCGCTTAAGGTTGCTGGTTTCTTTACCGTAATCTAAAAATATAAAAAAGAAGCTGAAAGTTACCAGGCTTTCCCATACCGGTTTGGGCAAAACGGCGGTATGCTCATTATAAGTTTCCATATTGGCATGGAAAAATCCTATAAATACCAGCGCGAACGACCGGCTTGCTATGCGCGATAGTATTTTATAATTACCACTTTTTAACCTGTTTTGAAATGCAAAAGGAATAGATAGCCCTACAATAAATAAAAATGCAGGAAAAATAGTATCGGCAAGACCCAGCCCGTCGGCATTTTCTGCAACATGTTTAAGCCATTGTGGTGTACCCGGGATGCCATCAAGGTCATTCACAAATATCATGAGCAACATAGTAACAGCACGAAGGGCATCAATAGAGCGTATCCGGTCCGTGAAATTATTCATTATGGGAGTAAATGCATTATCAAAGCAAATGTTTTAACTTAACGGCAATTAAATTGAAACATTATAGTTACCCGCCCGTTTTTTTAGTCTCTGTCGCGGCTTAGCTTGGCAAATACAAGTGGGTTTTCGTTCAGTTCCAGTGTTTCCTTCCGGTGTTTTACAATGTGGATAGCAGTAAATAGCGCCTCGCGGAAAGAGATCTCTGATGCCAGGTTTTTGCCGGCAATATCATACGCGGTGCCATGATCTGGCGAGGTGCGTACAAAGTTTAAGCCTGCGGTAAAGTTAACACCGGTTTCAAATGCTATCTGTTTAAAAGGGATTAAACCCTGGTCGTGATACATAGCCAATACAGCATCAAACTGCAAATAAGTTCCGTTGGCAAAAAAACCATCGGCCGAGTACGGGCCAAAAGCCAGTATATCATTATTACGTGCCTCTTCAATAGCCGGGATAATGGTATCTTTCTCTTCGTTACCAATAAGGCCGTTATCGCTGGCATGCGGGTTTAAGCCCAGCACCGCTATTTTGGGTTTACGAATCCAGAAATCATTTTGCAAACTGTGGTTCATCAGCTTTAGCTTGGCCACAATTTTATCGGCTGTAATGCTTTCAGATACTTTTGAAATCGGGATATGTCCCGTAACCACACCAACGCGCAGGGTATCGCTTACCAAAAACATTAATGATTCGGCCGCGCCATCCTTTTGCTGTAAATATTCTGTATGGCCGGGAAAATTAAACTGATCGCTCTGGATATTATCCTTATTGATAGGCGCTGTAACCAGGGCATCAATATAGCCCTCCTTTAAATCATAGGCGGCACGCTCAAGTGATTTAAAAGCGTACTTGCCACCCGCTTCTGATACTACACCCGGCTCAATCTTTACATCCTCTTCCCAGCAATTAATCATGTTGGGTTTTTTAGGCTGTGCCTGCGAAGGATCATTTATAACATGAAAATTAAGCTCGCTAACATTGGTAGCACGACGGTGGAACGATGCTACTTTTGTATGGCCATAAACAATGGGGGTACAATAATCATAAATTTTACTATCGGCCAGGGTTTTTATAATAATCTCTAAACCTATGCCATTCACATCGCCTATGCTGATACCTACTTTTATTTTGTCGCTCATTTCTTTATTTATGATTTCACCGATTTTTTGTGATTTCACCGATTTTTTGGAGGTGATTTCGTTCACTAAAATCTGTGATTGAATTTATATTGGTTTACCTGAAATTACGTCCAGGCTTATTTTATTCTTTTGTCCTTATTGTTTAATCCAAATATCCCCTTGATTCTTTCCGGGGCGTTCCCTGCGGGCGGGCTTTCCGTTCATACTGCTCAGGGCCTTATCCGCCGGGCCGGTATCCACTTCAATCCCTAACGCAATTATTTGACCCTGGATTCTTCACAAGTCGTTTGTTTTTCAGGATTTTTGAGCTTTCTAACCACTCACTATTCACCCCTCTCCACTCACCATTTCCCCTTGTCGTGATACCTGATACTAACTACTTGATACTCCTTCAAGCTGCAAATAAAAGATTTGTTCCTGATTAAAGCACAAATATGACGTTATTTGCTCAAATATTTGATTAATAATGACATTGGTAAGGGCAAAAAAACATTTAGGGCAACACTTTCTTACTGATAAAAATATAGCAGCCAAAATTGTCGACAGCCTTAAACCCGAAGGCAGGTACAGCCATGTGCTCGAAGTTGGTCCGGGTATGGGGATCCTGTCGGATTTTTTACTGCAGAAACCGGAGTATGACGTATCGCTGATTGATATTGATGAAGAATCGTTTCACTACCTTAAAAAAAAATACCCGCAGCTGGGCACCCGCCTCATCAATGCCGATTTTTTAGAGATGGATTTTAAAACCGTGGTTGATGGTCCGCTGGCTATCATCGGTAACTTCCCTTACAACATATCGTCGCAGATACTGTTTAAAGTGCTTGATAACCGCCGGCAGGTAATTGAGGTAGTTGGCATGTTTCAGAAAGAAGTTGCCGAACGCTGCGCTGCCAAACCGGGCAGTAAGGAGTACGGCATCCTAAGCGTGTTTTTGCAGGCCTATTATAAGGTGGAGTACCTGTTCACGGTAAAGGCCGGTGTATTTAACCCACCGCCAAAAGTACTCTCGGCAGTTATCCGCCTTACCCGTAAAGATGCCGAAAACCTGGACTGCGACGAGAAATTATTTTGGCAGATAGTTAAAGCCGGTTTTAACCAGCGCCGCAAAACATTGCGTAATGCCATATCGTCCCTCATCAACAAAGAAAAAATGACCGATAATGCCACCCTCGACTTAAGGGCAGAGCGTTTGAGCGTGGATGATTTTGTGAAGCTTACCAATGCGGTGATGGCGAACAGGTAAAGCTGATAGTATCAGGTTTTGGCTAAAGCCAGAACGTGTTACTGATTATAATATCCGTTGGCTGAAGCCGACGGCAATGAATAGTAAATGCATCAAACAGCAAAACCGATTTCATTGCCGTCCCATTTATGGGACGGGTAAACAGAGCTTCAAGGTGGCTTTAGCCAAAACACTTCCTGGTTATAAGTCCCTTCCTTTCGTTAAAAGATGTTAAACCCTATCTACCAAGCCTGCCTGCCGGTTACATTTGTAATGTACTGATCACTAAACCAATCGTTACAAATATGCGGTACCTGCTTATTATACCTTGTATATGTATTTGCCTTTGCTCATACGGGCAAAAAATAAGCGGCATCGTAACCGATAAAGTTACCGGGCAACGCATCAGCGGGGCATGGGTAACATCAACAAACTCAAGCGCCATCAGCGATATGGCAGGCAGGTTTAGCATCAATATATCAAAACCGAAGGATACCCTTAAAGTAAAGATGCAGGGCTATAAGTTGTACACCTTGCCCGTTGATGCAACAAAAATCAAAGAGGTGGTTGTGCAGCTGGAACAAGTTACTATCCAGCTTAACCAGGTAAACATAAGCGCCCGGCGCAACAGGGTGAAGGACTCTATCAATAACCGGAAGGAGTTTGCTAAAGATTTTAATAGCGCGCCGCCTAAGCTCAAAGAAATCATCAGGCCCTCCATAGGTTCGGGGCCTATACCTATCGCGGGTGTTACCATTAGTTTAAGTCCGCTGATAACTGCCCTCACTTACAAACACAGCAGGGCCTATAAATTTAAGCAGGTACTGATAAAGGATGAGCAGGCAAAGTATATTGATAGCCGCTTCAGCGATGAAAGGGTAGCCCAACTTACCAGCCTGCAGGCCGATTCGTTGTATAGCTTTATTAATATGTATCGCCCAGGTATCGACCAGGTGAAAAAGATGAGCGATTACGATATTTTCACTTATATAAAAAAGTGCCTTGTGAAATTCAGGAAACCTCACCCGGATTCGGTCCGCGAGGTAGAATTTTAAGTTTTACCATTAAATACCCCGTTTTATTGCCATTGGCGACCAGCTTGCATAAATTTGAATAAAAGTTACCTAAAAGTTGATAAAAGTGCATTAAACTAAAATAAAAGTACTGCAATTTTAATGTAAAAATGGTGCTACTACTTGACATGCGGTTTGAATTTTGTAATTTTGAATATGACCACCGAAACACTTGAAGATTTCTACAGGCATAAGTTTGATTGGCTGCCCGATAACCTGCAGCAAAACATGGGTCATTTTAATGTTTTCAGGATTGAGGATTGTATTGGCCCCAATGCCAAACCGGTTACCTATAGCCGCAGAAGCTTTTACAAGATCAGCCTGATGCATGGCGATAATATTATTCACTACGCCGATAAAAGCCTCAACCTTTCGGGCACTTCGCTGATGTTTTTTAGCCCGCATGTACCATATACGTTTGAGCATATGAGTAATGATCGCACGGGTTTCTTTTGCATATTCACCGAGTCGTTTTTTGCCGATCGGTTCAGGGGCGGCTTAAGCGAACTACCTATGTTTGGCCTGGGCGCCAAACCGGTTTACGCTTTAGATGTCGCCCAAAGCGAATATGTAACCGGTTTGTTTTTAAAGATGACCGAAGAGATCAACTCCGATTATCCCTTTAAATACGACCTGATCCGCAATTACGTTACCGAACTTTGCTACTACGCCCTTAAAACCCAGCCATCAGAAAACGTATACAAGCACGCCGATGCCAAATCAAGGATCACATCAGTTTTTACCGAATTACTGGAGCGGCAATTCCCGATAGAAACACCTTCTCAGCGGTTTGCACTGCGATCTGCCAATGATTTTGCGCAGCGGCTGTCGGTTCATGTAAACCACCTCAACCGCGCCATCCGCGAAACCACCGGCAAAACCACCACCGACCACATCGCCGACCGCCTGCTAAGCGAAGCCAAATCCCTGTTAAGGCACACCGACTGGAATATATCCGAGATTGGCTACTGCCTGGGCTTTGAGGAGCCTACCCATTTCAACAACTTTTTCAAAAAAAACACCCGGCTTACCCCCTCCTCGTTCAGAAATGTTTGAATTTTGTAACCATTGGTTTGAATAGTGTAATACTCCGCCCTGGCTGCCATATTATCTTTGTTATATCAAAACAAACAATGATATGGACAACAACAAAGTATGGTTTATCACTGGCGCTTCAAAGGGATTTGGGCTCGATCTTGTTAACGAAAGCAGTGTATCACTGGCCCTACAGCATACCTATGAAACATTTGGCCGGATAGATGTGGTTATCAACAATGCCGGCTATGGTATTGGTGGCGCTATTGAAGAGGTTACCGATAAAGAAGCCCGCCAGGCCTTTGATGTAAATGTATTTGCTACGCTTAACGTAATCAGGTTTGTAATGCCTTACCTGCGCAAACAACGCTCAGGGCATATCATTAATATAGCATCCATCGCTGGTATTACCGGCGGCATTGGCTGGGCCATTTACGCGGCGGCTAAGCATGCGGTAATCGGCCTGTCAGAAGTTTTGGCCGGCGATGTTAAAGCATTGGGTATCAAAGTTACGGTGGTTGCTCCCGGTGCGTTCCGTACCAATTTCCTCGATCCCGGCTCGTTGACTATTACTGATAACCCCATTGCCGATTATGAAGATGTAAGATTATCGCACTGTAAATACCGAAGCATGAACGGCGAACAGGCAGGGGACCCCGAAAAGGCCGCTACATCTATTATTAACGTAGCATATGAAGAAAATCCACCGCTTTACCTGTTATTAGGTGGCGATGCCTTCAACAGGGCATTAACCAAGCTTGATGGTTTGTATAAAGAGATCCACCAATGGGAAGATATTACCTGCGCAACTGATTTTTAATGATAAAACATCTACCAAAAACATACCCAGATGGAAACATTAACGATAAGGTTAAACACAACAATCAAAAAAATTAAAAATCAATCACAACTTTAGTAATCAGGGAAATCACCCTTGAAATCGGTGAAATCATAAAATTTATATAGAAATGGAAAATCAAAAAATATGGTTCGTAACCGGGGCCTCAAAAGGATTGGGCCTTACCCTAACAAAAAGGCTATTAAAGGAAGGTTATAAAGTAGCTGCAACATCAAGAAATATAAGCGACCTTGAAAATGCTGTTGGTACCAACAACGATCATTTTTTACCGCTTGCCGTAAACATCAAAAGCGAAGACAGCATACAGGAAGCTATCGAAAAAACCATCAGCACCTTTGGTAAAATTGATGTGGTAGTTAATAACGCAGGCTACGGTATGCTGGGAGGCCTGGAAGAAGCAACCGACCAGGAAGCACGCGATAATTTCGAAGTAAATGTATTTGGGGCTTTAAACG